>DASSTY010000084.1:0-11385 GCA_035707585.1 Gemmatimonadales bacterium | reverse complement strand
GATGCTTCCACGATCCCGGACATTCGGATTCGACACCGCGAAGAGCTGCACGAGGAAGTCTGACGTCTTGGCGGCAACCTGCGCCTCATGCCTCGCTTGTCTCTCGGCTCGGCGGGCCCGCACGAACCCCAGCACCGCCAGCGAGCCGCCCGCCACCACACTCACTGCCACCAGCCCCAGTGCGATCGCCGCGACCCGGTTCCGTCGCACCAGTTTGCCCAACCGGTATCCCGGGCTCGGTGGGCGCGCAGTGACCGGCTCGTCGGACAGGAATCGCTGCAGATCCATCGCCAGCGCATTGGCGGTGTCGTAGCGGCGACTTCGGTCCTTCTCGATCGCTTTCATGACGATCCAGTCGAGATCTCCCCTGAGCTGCCGAACGAGGTGCTGGACATCGGCACGGCGGAGCGAGGCGATTGCCGCGCCGGCCTGCTTGACCTGAGTCAGTCTGGTGCTGGGCCGCGGCGGATCGTTGCCTCGACCGGTGAGTGCGAGGATGAAGCTCGGCAGGCCAAGCTCGGCCGGGTCGGCTGGGAGTCGGCCGACCAGCAGCTCGTACAGCATCACGCCGAGACTGTAGATGTCTGTCCGGGTATCGATGTCGAGCCCGCTGGCTTCGGCCTGCTCCGGACTCATGTATGCCGGCGTTCCCATCGACTGCCCGAAGGCGGTTACCAGGGTGCGTTCGGTGAGGCGCTGCGACAGTGCCTTGGCGATTCCGAAGTCGATGATCTTGGGAAGGGGGCCGTCCTGCTCGGTGATGAGGATGTTGGACGGCTTCAGGTCGCGATGAATCACGCCTTTCTGGTGGGCGTGCTGCACTGCCTGGCAAATCTGGATGAACAGGCGGACTCGCTCGGAAACGGTGAGCCGGTTGGCGTCACAGTATTCGGTGAGCGCGACACCTTTCACCAGTTCCATTACGAAATAGGGGCGGCCGGTTTCTGCCGCGCCGGCATCCAGCACCCGCGCGATACCAGGGTGGTCCATTACCGCCAGCGCCTGGCGCTCCGCTTCGAATCGGGCCAGCACCTCTCCCGTGTCCATCCCGGCGCGCACCATCTTGACCGCGACCCGTCGATGCACCGGCTCGAGCTGCTCGGCTTCGTAGACGATGCCCATCCCTCCCTCCCCGAGCACCCGGAGAAGTCGATAGGACCCAAGACGCCTTGCAGCGCCGTCGGTCGGCAAGGAGTGGCTTTCAGAGTCCGGGGTGGACATGATATGCCCGTCGGGAGTGGATCTGCCCAATATTGTCCATGGCCGGCTGGTGCGCCAGAGCGGAATGGGCTTCTGATTCCCGCCCGCGCGCGCTGGCGCCCGTGCCCTTTTCCACTAATATTCTTTCAATCCACCTCGATAGCCTGGAGCAGTATGTCCCCCGCGGCGCGCACCTGCCCTTCCTGCCATACCCCGTTACCGGTTGAGGCCCAGTTCTGCATGCATTGTGGCAAGGCGACGCCCACCGAACCGGGGGTGCCGCCCAGAACCATGCCGACCGGCGAGTTCGAGGTGGCCAGGGTGCGGCGCGTGCTGGCGGAGCGCTATCGGATTGAGCGGGTCATCGGCGAAGGCGGGATGGCGACGGTCTACCTGGCGCAGGATCTCAAGCACAAGCGTCCGGTGGCGGTCAAGGTGATGCGTCCCGAGCTGGCCGCCACGCTGGGCACCGATCGCTTCCTCCGCGAAGTTGAGATCGCGGCGCAGCTGAATCACCCGCACATCCTGCCTATGCACGATTCGGGCGAAGCAGAAGGCGTGCTGTACTATGTCATGCCCTTCGTGGACGGCGAGTCGCTGGCCACCCGGATCAGCCGCGAGGGAGAGCTGCCGGTTGCCGAGGCGCTCCGGCTGGGAAGGGAGATCGCGGAGGCGCTGGCCTACGCCCACAAGCGCGGAATCATCCACCGCGACATCAAACCGGCCAACATCCTGCTGCACGAAGGGCACGCGCTGGTGGCCGACTTCGGCATTGCCCGGGCGCTCGAGAGCGAAGGCGAAGCGATCACCAAAACCGGCCTCGCCATCGGGACACCGCAGTACATGAGTCCTGAGCAGTCCACCGGTGACAAGTCGGTGGACGCGCGTACCGACATCTATGCGCTCGGCGCGGTGATCTATGAAATGCTGACCGGAGAACCGCCGTTCACCGGACGCACGCCGCATGCGATCGTCGCGCGGAGCCTCACCGAACGGCCCCGTGCGCTCTCGGTCACCCGCGAAGGACTGCCGGCAGGGCTGGAGGATGTGGTAAGCCGGTCGCTGGCCCGCAGCGCCGCCGATCGTTTTTCCACCGCCACCGCACTGGCCGAGGCGATCGAGTCGGTCGAAACCGGGGCCGTTCGCGCCAGCGGTTCTGCCGCGCTCGCCAGCGGTGCCGGTCCTGCCAAATCATCTCGCCGCCGCACCATCGGCCTGGCAGTCGCCGGTCTCCTGGTGCTTGGCGCGGTGGGCTTCGTGGCGGCGCGCTGGAATTCGCATGGCAGCACGGCTGCCGCCGCCCCCGCCGGTGCCACCGAAGTCGCCGTGCTGCCGTTCCAGAATCTGGGCGACACCGCCAACAACTACATCGTCGACGGCATCACCGATGAGGTGCGGGGCAAGTTGTCGCGGGTCAGCGGACTGGAAGTCACCGCCAGCGCCAGCTCTTCCCAGTACCGCGGCGTTTCCGAGGCGCCGGGCCAGATCGCCCGGGAGCTTGGGGTGCATTATCTGCTGATGGGGCGCGTCCGGTGGGCCGGGGGGCAGGATTCGGCGCGCCGCCTCCAGGTCGTTGCCGAACTGGTGGACAGCGCGGGCGCCACCGCTTGGCAGCAGACCTTCGACGCAGACCTGACCGACGTCTTTGCAGTGCAGGGGCAGGTGGCCACTCGGGTCGCGGGTGCGCTGGGCGCTCAGCTTGGCGCCAGTGAGTCGGCCGACCTGGGCAAGCGGCCCACCGAGAACGCCGCCGCGTGGGATGCCTATCTCAAGGGCCGGTCATTCTCCGAGATCGATCCCGTGTCGCTGCGCCGGGCAATGGACAACTACGAGCAGGCGGTGGCGCTCGACTCGGGGTTTGTGGATGCATGGGCCTGGCTGGCGAGGTCGGCCACGTCGCTGTATGGAAATGGGGGACGGGATCCCGTCGTTGCACGGCGGGCCAGGGAGGCGATGGAGCGAGCCCTCCAGCTCGGACCCAACAATGCCGGAGCGACGGTCGCCGCCGCCCGCTATTACGACATCATCGCGCGCGATCCTGCGCGCAGCGCCGAATATATCGAGCACGCCATTCAGTTAGCGCCGAACGATCCTGACATCCTGCGTGCGGCAGCCCGCGCCGACGGAAATAGCGGCAACTATGCCAGGGCCACCGAGCGACTGGAGCGAGCCCGGAACCTGGACCCCCGCAACGCGGCGGTGCTCACTTCGCTGGGCGACACCTATCTGCTCACCGGACGCTTGCGGGAAGCGGAGGAAGTCGCCAACGCCCTCATCGCGCTCCAGCCCGGTGCAGTGGCGAACTATCACCAACTGGTCAAAATCAAACTGGCGGGCGGCGACCTCGCGGGGGCGCAAGCCGCAGCCGATCGTGCAACGGCACGCGTCTCACCCCCGGTCGTCGCGGCCTACTTTGCCGGATACGAAGAGCTGACCTTCGTGCTGGATTCCACCACCCGTGCTCTGGTGCCGCGGCTCACTCCCTCGGCATTCGACGGCGATCGCGCCTGGTGGGGGCAGTCGCTCGCCACCTATTACTGGGATCAGGGCCGGAAAGATTTGGCCCGGGCCTATGCCGATTCGTCGCTGGCCCCCGGGTTGACGCAGGTCCGGGCCGCACCGAACGATCCGTCGCTTCTGGTTCTGTACGCGGTGGCACTCGCCCACGCGGGCCTGAGCGATTCAGCGATCGCCACCGGCCGCCGTGCCATCGCGATGTACCGCGCCGACGCCTCGGCGTCGTTCGCTTACGACAAGCTGCAGTTGGTGCGGATTTACATTGTGACGGGGCATCTGAACGAGGCGATGGATGTGCTGGAGGAACTCCATAAGCAGCCCACGCAGATAACCCTCAAATGGATGGCGATCGATCCGATGTTCGGTCCGCTGCGGGGAAATCCCCGGTTCGAGAAGCTTGTCAGGGCGAGCTGAACCATTCGTTGAGCGTCGCGCCGGGGAACGCGCCGGCGAGGCGAGCAAAGGTGCCGGCCTCCGCGATCTCGGTGGCCGCCGCCAGGAATCCTGCCCAGGCAGCCCGTGCCAGCGCTCCGCCGACGCTGATCCGCCGCACGCCGATATCGGCCAGTGCCTTCACCGTGGTGAAATCGGAACCCACCAGCACGTTGACCGGCTTCGGAGCCACCGCCTTCACCACTTCCGCAATCTGATCGAGCGCGCGGATGCCGGGCGCGTAGAGGCAGTCGGCTCCCGCTTCCGCATAGGCCACCAGCCGCCGGATGGTTTCCGCCAGATCGGGCCGGCCGGCAATGAACCCCTCTGATCGGCCAACCAGAAAGACTCCCGTTCCGCTCTCGTCTACCGCCTGGCGCGCGGCCCGGATCCGGTCCACCGCCAGCTCGAAATCGAAGAGCGGGCGGGCGCTGTCTCCGGTGGAGTCTTCGATCGAGAAACCCGCGACACCAGTGCCGCATGCCAGCGCAGCATGCCGGGCGACGCCGTCCGGATCTACCGCAAAGCCGCCTTCGAAATCGGCGTTGACCGGCACGCTCACCGCCGCACTCATTTCGCGGAGATGTGCCAGCACCTGCTCCAGCGAGAGGTGATTGTCGGCCCGCCCGCGCGACCAGGCGTAACCGGAACTGGTAGTGGCGATGGCGGGGAAGCCCATCCGCTCCAGCGCCCTGGCGCTCCCCACATCCCAGGGATTGGGAATCACAAAGCAACCCGACTGGTGCAGCCGGCGAAACGCCTGAACCTGATCTGAAAAGCTCATTGCACCACCATCATGGTGAAGCCGTCGTATCCCTTCACGCCAACCGTCTGAATCGCAGTGGCGCGGAGGCGGGGGTTGGTTGCGATCATTTCGTGAAACTGTCGGACCGCGCGAACGTCGCGGTCGGTGCTGCGGGCGTCGGCCACCTTGCCGTCGCGAACGGTGTTGTCGGCCACGATCATGCTGCCGGGTTTGACCAGCGGCAGCACCAGCGAGAGGTATTCCGGATAGCCCTGCTTGTCGGCATCGATGAAGACGAAGTCAAACGGCTGCGCCTCTTCTGCAGCCAGTTGCCGGAGCGACTCGGCCGCGCGGCCGACCCGGAACTCCACTGCGGCGGCCAATCCTGCCCGCGCCAGGTTCCCGCGCGCCACCTCCGCGTGTTTGGGGACCAACTCCAGAGTGATGACTCGGCCGCCGGCGGGCAATCCACGCGCCAGCCAGATCGTGCTGTAGCCACCCAGCGTGCCGACTTCGAGCACCCGGTCGGCGCGCATCGCCTGAACCAGCAGCGACAGCATCTTCCCCTGCGGCGGGCTCACTGCGATGCTCGGCAGCCCCGCCGCAGCGCTGGCTTCGAGTGCGTCGTTGGTGGCGGGGTCCGGCTGCACCAGCGTGCCGGTGATGTAGGCATCGACGGTGGACCAGAGGCGTTTGGTAGACATGATCGAAGGTAATATCCTCATCCAAACAGTTGCGCCACGGTACCCATCGGGATGAACAGGCGGCGAGGCATCCCCTCGCATTGCTGGAAATCATAGCGACGATAGAAGCTTGCCGCCTCTTCGTCCTTCGCGTCTGTAACCACCGCCGTGGCCCCGATCGTCTCGCTGCTCTGGAGGCTCCGCCTCAGGGCGTCGATCAGCAGCAATTCCCCCAATCCCTGGCCACGATAGTTCAACGCGACCGCTAGCCGGCCGATCAGGATTGCGGGAACCGCGGGGTACTTGGGCAGGCGCTTCGCAACAGCGGGCGGCAGGTCGGATAGAAGCACGCTGGTGGCGGCCAGTGTGTAGTAGCCGGCGATCTCAGCACCGGTGGCACCGATGAGTACATAGGTGACCGACACCCGACGCTTCATCTCCTGCTGCGCCTGCCTCGCGAGGAAAATATCGAGCGGCGACTTACCGCACGAGAAAGCCGCTCGATCGTGCTGAGAACCGAGCGGCTCGATGCGGGGAGGCCGGATGACGGGAGGCGCCGCCCTCGGTGTCATCCGTTCATGGCCCGCCGATACCGTGCTGCCGCATTCCGCAGGCGCCTTGCAGGTCTGGGTGGGGCCAGGAGTGCTTCGGCAAAGCGCTCCTGGTCCGCGGTGGCCAGGTGGATCAACTGCGCTTCACGAAGCGTTTCGATCGCCTTTTCGCGGCTGGCCGCCAGCACGAATTCCGTGAGCGTCTGGCCGCGCAAGTCGGCCGCCTGCTGGACCAGCGCCTTTACCTCTTCGCTCAGGCGCGCCTCCATTCGAGCCGTCTTGGCAGGCCGAGCCCGCTTGGCGGTTTGAGTTGGGCGATTGCCGGTTGGTTTGGACTTGGCTGCCATGGAGTTCCGTCCTCGGGACAGTGATTGCCGGGCTGTCGCAGTGTACGGCGATTGTCCGTACATGTCAAGCGGGACGGTGCGGCGGGCTGGGTGCCGCCGGCTCGGGCGGAGTTGCGGCGGATCGTGACAAATAACGTCGCCAGCGCCGCGAAGCGGAACTATCCCCACCAGAAGGCGGTGGCGATAATGGCGTAGACCGCGATCAACGTGGCGCCCTCCAGCCAGTCCGATTCTCCGTCGAAGGTAATGAACGCGGAGAGCAGCACAGCGAGCGTGACCGAGATGATCAGCATCGGCGAGAACACCAGCGTGAGCGGCGCCAGGTGGAGCGCTTCCGAGACGATCACCAGTACCGGCGCCAGCACCAGCGCGATCTGCAGTGGCGAGTTGATCACCACGGCGAAGGCGAATTCCGATTCGTTGCGGGCCGCCAGCTGGACGCCCACGATGTTTTCGACGGCGTTGCCCGCGATGGCCACGATGACGAGACCGGCGAAGGTGTCCGATATGTCGAGCGCGTGCATCGACGGTTCCAGCGCCACCACGAACCAGTCGGACACGAAGCCGGCCACCACGCCGGCCGCGGCCAGCACGACCACGGCGGTTGCGATGCTCCAGCGGGGCTTCCCTGGTCGCGAGGTGCTCGCGGTCGAGCCGGCGTGCTTGCGGAGCGATTGCGGCAACGTGAGCAGGAACAGCGCGAGCAGGATGCAGGACACGATGAGCGAGAGGGTTTCCTCGTGGCGGGCGGCCGGCGCATGGGTATAGCTCGCCAGAGATGGCAGGACCAGGCCCGCCACCGAGAGCACCATCAGCACGGTGATGTGCCGGGCTCGGCTGGAGCCGATCTGCTGGCGGCCATGGCGCAGTCCGCCGACCACGAAGCAAATCCCGAGGACGAAAAGCAGGTTGGCGAGAATGGAACCGATCAGGGCGGCCTGCACCACCTCGACCAGCCCGGCCCTGAGCGCGAAGAAGCCAATGAAGAATTCGGGAAGATTGCCCAGCGCGGTCTGGAGGACGCTGGTGGCCCCGGGGCCAAAGCGATCGCCCAGCTGCTCGACCGAACGACCCACCAGCATCGCGAGCACCGCGATCGCCAGCGCCGAGCACGCCAGCGCGGCGATCGACCCGCCCGGCCCGTAGTGAGTGAGCGCCGCGAGTCCCACCGTCAGGGCTCCGGCCCCGATGGTGCGCCGATCCGCGCGATCCAGCATGCTCAGGGAAAGATGCCGAGCTGTTCGTAGCTCGTCGCCACCTTGTCGATCGCCACGATCATCGCGGCGGTGCGCAGGTTGATGTCACCGTGCTGCCGCCACACCTGGCGAATCGGATGATACGCCCCGATCATCGTTTCTTCGAGTCCCGAGTTCACCAGATCTTCCTCGCTGGCGCCATGGGTAATCCGGGTGGTCTCCTCGGGGGTGAATTCCCGGCCGGTGACGTCCGCGACCGCGGCGAGCAGCCGGGCAAAGGCACCCTGCTCGAACCGCTTCTGCATCCGGCCAAAGCGGACATGCCCCAGGTTCTTCACCCATTCGAAGTAGGAAACGGTGACACCCCCGGCGTTGATGAAGGCATCGGGGACGACCATGATGCCGCGCTGATCGAGGATGGCGTCGGCTTCGGGCGTGGTCGGCCCGTTGGCGGCTTCGACCACGATCCGGGCCTTGATGCGAGGCGCATTGTCGCCGGTGATCTGCCGTTCGAGCGCGGCGGGAATGAGAATGTCGCAGTCGAGCTCCAGCGCATCATCACGGTGCGCGAGATTGGTGGCGCCGGGGAAATCACTGATCCGCTTGGTGGCTCGCCGATGCTCCATCACCTGCTCGACATCGAGCCCGTTCGGGTTGGCGATCGCGCCTTCCGACTCGGCCAGCCCCACGATGACGGCGCCGCCCTCCTGGAAGAATTTGGCGGCATGGTAGCCCACGTTGCCGAGGCCCTGGACGACGACCCGCTTGCCTTCGAGGCCGGGCGTGAGGCCGACTGCTTTCATGTCTTCCGGAATGCCGCAGATCTCCCGAGTACCGTAGAAGACTCCCCGGCCGGTAGCTTCGGTCCGGCCACGAATGCCGCCGGCGCTGATCGGTTTGGCGGTGACGCAGGCCAGCGCATCGACCTCCCCGTTCTTGAGCTGACTGTAGGTGTCGGCGATCCAGGCCATCTCCCGGGCGCCGGTGCCCACATCGGGTGCCGGCACATCCAGTCCGGGCCCCATGAAGTTCTTCCGGACCAGCTCGAAGACGTAGCGCCGGGTAATCCGCTCCAGCTCCGCCTCGGAATACTTCTTCGGATTGAGCCGAATGCCTCCCTTGGCGCCGCCGAACGGGACATCCACCAGCGCGCACTTGTAGGTCATCAGTCCTGCCAGTGCCTGCACCTCCTCCGCATCGACGCTCTCGGCGTAGCGGACGCCGCCCTTGCAGGGCAGCTTGTGATGGCTGTGTTCGGCGCGCCAGGCGTGCATCACCTCGATGGTGCCGTCGTCGCGCTTAATGGGGAAGCTGGAGTAGAAGAGATTCTTGCAGACCTTGATGTTCGCGAGCAGAGTCGGATCGTGCCTGGTGAAGCTGGCGGCGTGATCAAAGGAGGTGTTGACCTGCTCGAGAAAGTTGGTGCCCACGGACACGGCATTACTCCTGGAACGGGGTAATGCAATGTAATGACGGCCGGCGGCGCATTGCCGATGACCGTATAACTCCTCTGGAGAATCAGGGCAGCGTCACCCGGAAGCGGTACACCACGCGCGGATCAGATCCGCGGTTAACCCCATGAGGCCTCCACGGCGATAGCAATTCGGTGAGGGTCAGCTGCGTGTCCGGCAGCGCATCAAGATGCAGGGGGCCTGTGACACGACCCACGACCCACGTCCCACGCCCGATTTCCGAGTATTGCGGCCTGATACCGGCTCCTCCATATTGGAGGAAGAACGGAGGAATCGGCTATGGCCACCCTGAACGTCAAGAACCTGTCCGACGCGTTGTACCGGAAGCTCCAGCGTCGCGCCAAGCAGCAGCACCGATCGGTCGCTCAGGAGGTGACCCGGATCCTGGAGGAGGCACTCGCAACCCCGGAGCCGCTCTCCATTCTCGATCTTGAGGGGCTGGGTAAAGAGCTGTGGACGGACATCGATCCGGCTGAGCACGTGCGCCGCGAGCGCCGCTCGTGGGATTGATCGATGACCTCGCTGCCGGGCCGGTGGCGGTCGATACCGCGCTGTTCATTTATCTGATCGAGGAACACCCCGGATACCTGGCGGCGGTGCAGCCGCTGTTTGCCAGTGCCGTACGCGGTGAACGGACGCTGGTGACGTCGGCCGTGACGTTGCTCGAAGTGCTGGTCGTGCCGTACCGAGCCGGCAACCTGCCGCTGGCCGCGCGCTACGAAGCGCTGCTCGCCAATAGTCGTGGCGTTCGTATGGTCGAACTCGATCGCGGGCAGCTCCGCGCGGCGGCGCAACTCCGTGCGGCGTACCGCGTGCGCACGCCTGACGCGCTCCAACTTGCTGCCGCTCTCACTGAACGCTGTTCGGCGTTGGTCACCAATGACCGGGCTTTCCCGCAGGTGTCGGGACTCGAGGTCATTCAGCTCTCCAATTATCTCTGACTGCGACTGCAGGCTCGATCGCTGCCTCTCGGCGCCGTCCCACCTTCCCTCCGTCCCCTCTTCCCCGCTTTATTCCCAGGTCCCCCACGTTCCCCGAACCGGAGGCCCCATCCGCATGCGCCATCCGCGTGCCGGCGCGATCGCCGAGCTCCTGCTGATCCTCTTCCTCCCCGCGCTGTTCATTCCCGCACAGCTCCAGGCCCAGTCGAAACCGTCCTCGCGCTACGATGCCCGGCAGCTGTTCGACCCTCTGTTCATGGCAGACCGGGGGACGCGGTACCGGAGCGCCGACGGCTCGCCGGGACCCGAGTACTGGCAGAACCGCGCCGACTACAAGATCGACGCCCGGCTCGACGACCAGGCACATGCCATCGAGGGCCACGTCGTCATCACCTACACCAATCAGAGCCCCGACTCGCTCCGGTTCCTCTGGCTGCAGCTTGATCAGAACATCTCGCGGGCCGATTCCCGCGGCAGCGCGACTGCGCCGCCCAGGAGCGTGACCCAGGGCTACGAGATCCGCTCGGTCAAGGCGGCCATCAACGGGCAGCCGGTCGAGTCCGACACGATCATCAGCGACACCCGGATGCAGGTGCGGCTGGCGAAACCGCTCCCGCCGAAGGGCGGAGTGGCGACGCTGGACATCGAGTACCACTACGTGGTGCCGCGGGGCGGCGAGGGGCGCACCGGGTGGGACATGACCGAGGGCGGCAAGCCGATCTACGACATTGCCCAGTGGTTCCCGCGGATGGCGGTATACGACGACATCCGGGGCTGGAACGTGCTCCCCTATCTCGGCTCCGGCGAGTTCTACCTCGACTACGGCGACATCGACTACACCATCGACGTGCCGTGGAACTTCCTGGTCATCGGGCCAGGCACCCTGGTCAACGCCAGTGAAGTCCTGACTCCGGAGGAGCGCACCCGGCTCGAGCGGGCACGGCAAAGTGACAAGACGCTCCCGATCATTGCCCCGTCGGAGGTGGGGAAGGCGGCGACGCGTCCGGCGCGTTCCGGCCGCACCAGGTGGCATTACCGGATGGAGAACACCCGCGACGTGGCGTGGTCGGCGTCGCCGGCGTTCGTGTGGGATGCCGCGCGCATCAACCTGCCCGAGGGGAAGACCGCGCTCGCCATGTCGGTCTATCCGGTCGAGGCGGTGGGCGACACTCTCTGGAGCCGGTCTACCGAGTACACCAAGTACACCATCGAGACGTTCTCGCGCTCGTGGTATCCGTTCCCGTGGCCTACCGCCATCAGTGTGGGCGGCCCGGTGGGCGGGATGGAGTATCCCGCGCTGG
>DASSTY010000083.1:0-3567 GCA_035707585.1 Gemmatimonadales bacterium | reverse complement strand
CTTCGGTCGGGCCGCTCGGCCGAGCCCGCCGATGATGACGGCTACTGGCGCCCGATGGTGGTGCTGGCCTCGGCGGTGCGCGACGAAGGCACCGATCAGTTGATCACCGCGCTCGATGCCCATCACCGGTGGCTCGAGTCGAGCGGAACGCTGCTGGCCCGCCGCCGCCGCCGGACGCTGGACCGCACCCGCGATGTGGTGGACCGGGCGGTGCGGCGCTGGCTCTGGCAGGATTCGCCCGCTGCATCCACCATCGAGTCCCGCCTGGACGATCTCGTGGAAGGCCGGATCAGCCCCTACGAAATCGCCTCGGGTGTTCTGGATAGCCTGAAACAGGGAAGTGCCGTATGACGATTCTCCACCCCGATCAGACTCATGCTTCACTGGCGGAGCGGGTGGCCCGCCAGGAGGAAGAGCTCGCCCGCCTGCGGGAGGAGGTGGCCCGCTGGCGTGCGATGGTGGAGAAGGCACCGCTCCGATCGGACAGCGACTTCACCTCGGTGTCGGGGCGTCCGGTCGAGCCGCTCTACACGCCGCTCGATCTTCCCGAGAATCTGATCGCCGACAGCGGCCTGCCGGGCGAATACCCCTTCACTCGCGGCGTCCACCCGACGATGTATCGGGGCAAGCTCTGGACGATGCGCCAGTTCGCCGGATTCGGCACCGCCGAAGATACCAATGCCCGCTACAAGTTTCTGCTCTCGCGGGGACAGACCGGTCTCTCGGTAGCATTCGATTTCCCGACCCTGATGGGCTACGACTCCGACCACCCGCGCTCCGAAGGGGAAGTCGGCAAGTGCGGCGTGGCGGTCTCCAGTCTGGCCGATATGGAAACGCTGTTCGACGGAATTCCGCTCGACCAGGTCTCCACCTCGATGACGATCAACGGCCCCGCCGCCATGCTGTTCTGCTTCTATGTGGCCGCGGCGGAGCGGCAGGGAGTCTCGGCCGACAAGCTCCAGGGAACTGTGCAGAACGACATTCTCAAGGAGTACATGGCGCAGCACGCCTGGATCTTCCCGATCAAGCCCGCGGTCAAGATCATCGTCGACATGTTCGAATGGGCGTCGGTCCATGCGCCGCACTGGAACACCATTTCGATTTCGGGCTACCATATCCGCGAGGCCGGAGCCACCGCGGCACAGGAGCTCGCCTTCACTCTGGCCGACGGGTTCACCTACGTAGAGCAGGGCATCGCCCGCGGGCTCAAGGTCGATGATTTCGCCCCTCGGCTCTCATTCTTCTGGGATGTGCACAACGATTTCTTCGAGGAGATCGCCAAGATGCGGGCAGCCCGGCGCATCTGGGCCCGGCATCTGCGCGAGCGGTACGGCGCGCGCGACCCTCGAAGCTGGAAGATGCGGTTTCATTCACAGACCGCCGGCGTCACCCTCACCGCCCAGCAGCCGCACAACAATATCGTGCGGGTTGCCTACCAGGCGATGGCGGCGGCCCTCGGCGGCACCCAGTCGCTTCACACCAACGCCTACGACGAAACCCTGGCGCTGCCCACCGAACATTCGGTGCGCATCGCGCTGCGCACCCAGCAGGTGCTGGCCTACGAAACCGGCCTCGCCAATGTGGCCGACCCCCTGGGCGGTTCGTACTACGTCGAATCGCTCACCGATCAGCTGGAGCAGGAAGCCGAGGCGCTCTTCGCGGACATTGACGCCCAGGGCGGCGTGATTGCCGCGCTCGAATCCGGCTGGCTCCAGCGCCAGATCGCCCGGTCGGCGATGCGGTTCCAGGAAGAAGTGGAGCAGCAGCGGCGAATCATCGTGGGCGTCAACGATTTCGTTGAACACGATGAGCCCGACGTCGAAATTCTCAGGATCGGCACCGCAGCCGAAGCCACCCAGCGCGAACGGCTGGCCCGGCTGCGAGCCACTCGGGATGATCGCCTGGTCCATGAACGGCTGGCCGCGCTCCGGGCCGCGGCCGAACGCAACGACAACGTGATCCCGGCCATGCTGGACTGCGCCCGGGCCTATTGCACGCTCTTTGAAATCCGCCACGAACTGGAGCAGATCTTCGGCGCGTATCGCGAGCCGGTATTCTTCTGACGGGAGTGGCGGGGAGGGGACATGACCGCAGCAGCCAACGCCGCCCCCGAGCGGCTGATCGATCGGTTGGCGAGCTTCCGGCCAGGCAGTGGTCGGGTGGTGACCTGTTATCTCAAGCTGGAGCCGCGCGATCGAGCGCGCGGCAAGTATCTCATCAAGATGAAAAACCGGCTTCGTGCCGCGCAGGAGGAACTGCCCCAGCTCAAGCTGGAGCGCTCGGTGCAGGAGGCGGTGAGCCGCGATCTTGGCCGGATTGCGGAATATCTGCAGCATCCCGACAATCTGCCGTCCAGTCAGGGTGTGGCGATTTTTGCGGCCGAGCCGGCCAATCTCTTTGAGGTGGTGCCGCTGGCTTCGGTGCACCGGTCCCGCCTGGCGGTGGACCGCGTGCCGCTGGTTCGCGAGCTGGCCGCCATCGAAGATGAATTCGGCCGGCTGCTGGTGGTCGTCTTCGACCGGACCAACGCGCGCTTCTTTGCTGTGACGGCAGACGGCGCGGAAGAGCTGCCGGGTATTCCGCCCGATACCGAGCGGGGCAACCGGTCAAAGCGTGATCGCAGCGGGCCCGGGCTGGGTGAGCACACCTATCACAACCGGATCCGGCAGGAGAGGCAGCGGCACTACGAACAGATTGCCCGGCGGCTGTTCACGCTCGATCGCGAGGATCCGGTGCGCGGCTTCGTGCTGGCCGCCACCGGGCGCGATGCTGCGGCGCTGCTCCCGTTCCTCCACCGCTACGTTGCCGATCGGGTGATGGGCACCACCCGGCTCAATCTGAAGCAGCTCACCCCCGCGCTGGTCCACCAGTCGGCGGTGGCGGTGCGCCAGGAGTGGGCCCGCGAAAGGGAACGCGCTGCGGTGGCGGAGGCGCGTGAACGGCTGGGCACCGGTTGGGCGGTAAGCGGGCTCCGGCCTACGCTTCGCGCGCTGGCCCGCGGGCAGGCCCGCGTACTGCTGCTCCAGGGCGATACCCAGGTGCCCGGGTATCGGTGCAGCGATTCCGGCGCGCTGGTGCTCACCCCCGGAGGCTGCGGCCGCGGGGGCGACCCGGAGCCAGTGCTGGATGTGGTTGACGAAGCGATCGAAGACGCTCTGCGGCAGGGAGTCGATGTCGTGGTAGTCACCGACGAAGAGGCGGGCGCGGCCATCGACGGCGCCGCGGCGCTGCTGCGGTTTCGGTGAAGCTCCGGGCCGTTCTCTTCGACGTCGGCAACACGCTTCTTACGCTCGATTACCCGAGGCTGGCTCGGGAAATCGGTGAGGCACTGGAGCGCCAATGGACCGCCGAAGCGCTGGCTCGGCACGGTGCCCTCGCGGCGCGCGACATCGAATCGGCCCGCACCGAGGCCGATCGCGCGGCAGCCTATTTTACCGCGATGTTCCGGCGAGCCGGCGTAGCCGACGATGAGCTTCCCCGGGTGCGCGATCTGCTTCGGCGGCTCCATGCCGAAGCGCATCTCTGGAGCGCGGTCGACCCGGCCACCCGGCCCGCACTCGATCGCTT
>DASSTY010000082.1:0-2968 GCA_035707585.1 Gemmatimonadales bacterium | reverse complement strand
CCAGGGCGCTCACCGTCCAGAGCACGATTCGGCGATAGCCCGCCGCGCGGCTGAATTCGATTGCCGTATCGAGCAATCGCCGGCCGAGCCCCCGGCCGCGCGCCGATGGGTCGACCAGAAACCAGCGAAGCTGGGCAGTGGCCGGATCGCCGTCTTCCGCCACGATCGCCACCACCCCAACCAGCCGCCCGGCCTGCTCCGCCAGCCAGATCCGTTCGTTGGGCGCGTTCCGCAGCGCGAATTCGGCGAGCGGCCCCGCGACGTATGCTTCGAACGTGTGGTCGAATCCGTATTCCCGGGCGTACAGCGTGCCGTGCAGGGCCGCGATCGCACCGATGTCGCCCGGCCGAAGCTCGCTGCGAAGCGTAAACTCCAGCACTACGGCTCCTGGTTCGGCGAGCTCGACAGGCGGGGCCGGTACCCGGAGTGCAGCTGGACCGAATCGGGGAGAATCGGGCGGATATCGTCGCGGCTCCCTGGTTTTCCATCGGGCCCGGCGGAAAAGAGATCGTAGCTCTGGTGGTCGGGCGCCAGCACGTACTGGTATGGATGCGGCGCTGCCAGCAGACTGCCGGAGTGATCGTAGATGTTGATCAGCCGGGTGGGAATCGGCGTTCCCACGAGAGTGAGCAGCGACGGCGGATAATCCCCGGTGCGGTGGTGGTAGGCCTCGAGGTGAGTCACCAGCCGCACCAGATCCTGCTGAGTGACGTCGGCCTCGGCGGCCTGGATGACGGGGTCGTGGCGCATCCTGATCATGACAGCCGCCGACCCGGCGAGGTTGAGGAAGGCACCGGTCGCGCCGACGCCGGCCGCCAGCAGCGCGCGCGGACGATCGGAGACCAGCCCCCATACCGCCGCAATGGCGCCGAAGAAGATCCCGAATCCCGGAAGAAACGAGCAGCCGGCTACCACGAAGAGCGGCCACGAGCGCTTGGGCCGATCGGTCATACCGATTCTTCCGGCGTCACTGCTCGGCCGAGCGGATGATCGAGTCTTCGCGGGCTCGCCGCGCGGCTGCCGAATCGGAAACCCGAAGCGCGCCTTTCACTCCCGCGGCACCCGGCAGCTTCGATTCGCCGATTGCGCTGTCACGCTGGCGTTCGGTGAGCTGCTTTCTGGGCGGCTGATCGTTGTGCCGGCAGCCGGCCAGCCCGGCGATGAGCAGCATTCCCCCAATGATTCGTCTCATGGCGACACCTGATACTGTTCGAGTTTTCCGTTGGGCAGCGTAAAGGTGGAGAGCGAAAGGGTGTGCTCACCACACCGAATCCGGTAGCCGCGGTAGGTCATGCCGCCGCGGAGCGATTGCCGGGTCTGGGTGAATTCAGTGGCCGCTCCGAGGGGGCCAAGACTCTGGGCGAAATCGGCGAGCGCCTGGTCGCTGAAGTAGGCATTGGCGTTGTCGCTGAAGAGTGAGCGGTCGATGGTGCCGTGCTGGAGCCCTTCGAATATTTGGCGGGCACGGGCGGTGGCCGCACGGGTTGCGTCATCGGCCTGGCCAAAGAGGATTCCGGTGATCCGGCCCGCCAGCATGCCGGGTGCACCGGTGGCATCCATGTTGACCAGCACGACCACAGCGGTACTGTCGTCAGGGTAGATGCTGTTCTGAGCGGTAAAGCCCGAGACCTCGCCGCTGTGAGAAATCACCCGGTGTCCGTTGCTCATTCCGACGTCGACGCCGAAGCCGTAGCCGGTGGCGACCCCGTCGGCGAGCAGCACTTCGGTTTGCTGGGTATGGTAGGACGCCGGCGAGAGGATGCTCTGGTCGATGACCGAGATGTCCCATCGCGCCAGATCGGCCGGGGTCATCGCCAGCTCCGCCATCGCGAAGAGCCAGCCGGCGCCCTCCTTGGGAGCGGGGCGCGCCGGTCCCAGCGCAAAACGGCGGTACCGCTGGGCATCGTGGGGGCCCAGCGCGTTGCCGTCGATGATTGCGACGGATTTGAGATTCAGCGGATCGAAGATCTCCTTCCTGAGAAAATCCACCAGCGGCATCCCGGCGACTTTCTCTACGATCATTCCGGCAATCACATAGTTGGTATTGCTGTACTGCCAGCGGGTGCCGGGCTCGAAATCGAGCGGCTTCCTGGCCCATTGATCCACGATGGCTCGCGGAGTCGTGGGCTGGAGCATCGGCGGCATGACGTAATCCTGGGGCCAGTAGTCCTGATATCCCGAGGTCATCGAGAGCAGCTGTCGCACGGTGACGTCGTTGGCCCGGGTCAGCTCGGGGAGCCAGCGGGAAACCTTGTCGTCGAGCGAAAGTTTGCCGCGCTGCACCAGCAGCAGCACCGCGGTGGCGGTGAACTGCTTGCTGATCGATCCGATGCTGTAGCGCATGTCGGTGGTGGCGGGGACGACCGGGTCGAGCTGCGCGTTGCCGTAGGCCTGGAGATACGCGATCTGCCCCTGACGCACCACCGCAATCGATGCGCTCGGCGCACCGGTGCGGGCGAGCGCTTCGAGAGCGGCGCTGTCGATCGCCGCGCGAGTTGCCGCTGGGAGCGTGGCCTGCGCCACCGCGCCGGCCGGATGGGTCGCGACCAGCAGCATGATTGCCGCGCCGCATTTCAGACCCGCTTTGATGCGCATGCCTCTCCCCCTCCTTGACTGGTCCGGGATGGTAATGGACGGAAGCTGGTCGGTGCCGGGGCAGCCGGGGAACTCACTCATTCAGATCGATGGCCGGGTTCCAGGCGACTTCCCACAGATGGCCGTCAGGATCCTGGAAATAGCCGGAGTGGCCTCCCCACGCCGTGGGAGCGGCCGGCCGGGTGACGATCGCGCCGGCTGCGGCGGCCTGTTCCAGAACTGATTCGACCTCGGCCGCGCTGCCAACGTTATGAGCGAGTGAAAAGTCGGTCGGGCTTCGAGGTGACTCCGGGACGCCGGCATCGTGGGCCAGACTGGCCCGGGGCCAGAGCGCCAGCCGGAGGCCGCCCTTCAGCTCAAAAAAGGCCACCGC
>DASSTY010000081.1:0-4503 GCA_035707585.1 Gemmatimonadales bacterium | reverse complement strand
GATGTCCGGAGTGGCGGAGTTCCACTCCGGCTGGGCCAGCGGACGCTCGCCGTTTGCGATGTCGCCTGTCGAGAAGGGCGTGCCGGCGAGAGCGCCTTTGCCGCGCTGCACGCGTTCTGTAAGCAGCTCTGCAGCAAGCCGCGCCTCCCCGCGGCGCCGGTGTACGGCAGCAACGACTGGTATTGGGCCTACGGAAACAACAGCGCCGATTCCGTTCGGGGCGATGCCAGGAGCATCGTCGAGCTCTCGCCCGCGGGAGGCAACCGCCCGTTTGTCGTGATCGATGACGGCTGGCAGCCGGAGCGCGGCGCGGCGAAGGAAGCTGCGGTGGGGTTGTGGGATCGCGGCAACGAAAAGTTTCCCGACCTTCCGGGCCTCGCCGCCGAAATCGGCCGGATCGGTGCTCGGCCCGGCATCTGGGTTCGCCCGCTGCTCGCGCCGGCCGACGCTCCCGATGGCTGGCGGCTGGCCCGCGACCGGACGGTGCTCGATCCGACGGTACCCGAAGTACAGCAGAAGGTGGCGGACGACATCGCCCGAATCATCGGCTGGGGCTTCGAGCTGATCAAGCACGACTACACCACCTACGATCTGCTCGGCCGGTGGGGCTTCAGAATGGGCGCGGCGCTGACCAGCGGCGACTGGACTTTCCGCTCAGGCCCCGACCGCACCACCGCCGAAGTGATCGGCAACCTCTACGCTCGAATCCGGAGCGCCGCCGGCAGTGCGCTGATCATCGGGTGCAACACCGTGAGCCATCTCTCCGCCGGCGTCTTTGATATCTGCCGCACCGGCGACGATACCAGCGGCACGGAGTGGGATCGGGTCCGGAAGATGGGCGTCAACACGCTCGCCTTCCGCGCGGTGCAGCATGGCGCCTTCTACGCTGCCGATCCCGACTGCTGCGGCGTTACCGACCAGATCCCCTGGGAATACAACCGGCAGTGGCTCGACCTGCTGGCGAGGAGCGGAACGACTCTGTTCGTTGCACTGAAGCCGGGCACGCTCGACGATCAGAAGCGGCGCGATCTCCGAGCGGCGCTGGCGCTCGGCGCCAAGCCGCAGCCCCTGGCTGAGCCGCTCGACTGGCAGGAGAATGTGGAGCCGCGGCGGTGGAAGCTGATCGGCCGGGAACGCGAGTTCCAATGGATCGGCCCCCACGGCGCCGACTCGGTGTAACCGCTACCAGATCCGCACCCGCTCATCGGGAGCGAGATACAGCTTCTCTCCCGGCTTCACCGAAAATGCCGGATACCACGCATCGAGGTTCCGTACCGTGAGCGCGCGGTACTGCCCGGGCGCATGTCCGTCCGTCAGCACCTGCTGCCGGAGCCGCGGCTCGCGCGACTTGGTCCGCCAGATCTGCGCATAGCTCAGAAAGAACTGCTGATCGCCGGTGAGCCCGCCAACCACCGGGGCCTGCTTGCCGCCGAGCGAAGCGTGAAAGGCGTCATAGGCAGCGGTGAGACCGGCCAGGTCGGCGATGTTCTCGGTGAGGGTGAGTTTGCCATTCACCGCCAGGTCGGGAAACGGTCGATAGGTGTCGTATTGATCGGCCAGCTGTTTGGTGGCCGCATTGAAGTGAGCCAGATCGGCCGGCGTCCACCAGTTCCGGAGCCGCCCGTGCGAGTCGAAATTGGCGCCCAGGTTGTCGAAGCTGTGGCTGATTTCGTGGCCGATCACCGCGCCCATGCCGGCGTAGTTCATCGCATCGGAGCGATTGGGATCGAAGAACGGCGGCTGCAGGATCGCGGCGGGGAAATTGAGCGAGTTCATCGCCGGCATGTTGACGGCGTTGACCGTTTGCGGGGTCATCGACCATTCGGTTCGATCAACCGGACGATGCAGCTTGGCGATGTTCTCCCGGTACTGGAACCGCTCCAGCCGCTCGGCGTTGCCGTAGGCGTCTCCCGCAATCACTTCCAGGCTGCCATACCCGGGCCACTTGTCGGGATAGCCCACGCTGACCCGGATGGTCTGCAGCTTGGCCTTGGCTTCGGCCTTGGTGGCCGGCGCCATCCAGCTGAGCGCGTCGATTCGCGCATTGAACGCCTTGATGATCCCCGCGACCATCGCCTCGGCGCGCCGCTTGGCGCTGGCCGGGAAATAGCGCTTGACGTACATCTGGCCGATCGCAAAGCCGAGCGCCCGGTTCGCGGCGCTGACGGCGCGCTTGTCGCGGGAGCGCTGTTCCTGCGCCCCGCTCAGGGTATGCCCGAAGAACTCGAACGCTTCGTGGTCGAATTGGCTGGGTAGTACGTCGGCATGATGCTCGATGGCGTGATAGGTGAGCAGGTCCTTCCACGCGTCGAGCGGCTCGCTGGCGGTGAGCGCCGCGATTCCGGTGATGGCGCTGGGCTGCCAGGCAACGAAGGTCTGAATGTCGCCCAGATCGGCAGCGTTGAAGAAGGCGTCCCAGTTGAAACCCGGTGCCTTGGCGGGGAAATCGGCGCGTGCCCAATGGTTGTTGCCCTTTACCACGTCCCAGGAGTCTTCCCGATTCCAGTGCACCCTGGCGATTCTGGTCTCCAGCTGGAGAATCGCGTCGGCCCTGGCAGCGGCATCGGGAATGCCTGCGAGCTCCAGCATCTTCTGGACGTGGGTGCGGTAGGCAGCGCGGGTCTTCACCATCGTAGCAGACGAATCGAGATAATAGCTGCGGTCCGGCATGGCGAGCCCGCCCTGGAGGAGGGCGGCGGAGTTGCGGGTCGGCTCGTCGAAATCCTGATCGACCCAGAGGCCGAACAGGTTGTCGGTATGGAGCGCGCCATCGTTGATGATGTCGACATCGGCCCGGAGCGTGGCGCCGATGAACCGCGCGAGGTCGTCGCGATCCTTGATCGCAGCGATGGAATCGAGCAGCGGTTTGATTGGCGCCAGACCGCGGGCATTGATGGCGGTGGTGTCGAGGTAAGCCCGGTAGAAGTCGCCGATCTTGCGGAGGTCGGATCCCGCCGGCGCGTTGGCCGCGGCGGCCTCATGCACCAGTTCGGTGAGATGCTTTTCGGCCAGGTCCGCGGCGATGGAAAACCCGCCGTAGGAGCTGCGGTCGGCCGGGATGGTGGTGTGATCGATCCAGTTGCCGTTGGCGTAGCGATAGAAATCGTCGCCGGGGCGAACGGTGGTATCCATTCCGGCGGCATCGAGCCCGGGAATGGTGAGCCGGGGCGCCTGGGCGGCCAGCGGCGCGGCGGCCAGCGCTGACGCGAAGCAGAGGCCGGTGATGCGCGGAAAACGGATCATGGCAAATACTCCGGACAGAGAAGACTGCGAATTCAGCTCGGCGGCTCGGCGTTGCCGCGCAGTCGCTCAGTGCTGGTCGGCCCTGCGGAGGAACGCCCGCACCGCGGCGATCGTCGAATCGGGGTTGTCGCGCACCTCCGCGTGCGCCGCACCCGGAATGACGGCGATCTCCGAGCCGGGAATGCGCACCTGATACCACCGGAGCCGGCTGGGCGGTGCTTCATCATATTGACCGCCCAGCAGCAGCACGGGAAGCTTCAGTTCGCCGAGCCGGTCGCTTCGATCGTAGGTACGCAGGGTACCAGTAGAGCGGAATTCCGAAGGCCCCCACATGGCGCGATACATCCGATCGTTGCCGCGGACGCCTTCGCACGCCGGGCGCGGATGATTGGTGATGCTGAGATGCTGCGCGTAATATGCGTTGACCGCCGCGGCGTACCGCGGGCTGTCGTAGTTTCCGGCGGAGTCGGCTCGGGCAATGATTCGCTGCAAACTGTCGGGGAGATCTCCCACCAGACTGTCGGCATCCTCGATCCACCGCGGCGTACTGAGAAATGGTCCCGCCAGAACCAATGCTTCTACGCCGCTGTTCGGGTGCGTCAGGGCATACTCCATGGCGACAGCGGTTCCCCACGAATGTCCCAGCAGATCCACCCGCGAGAGCCCCAGACTGTCGCGCAGCGTCTGCAGCTCGGCGACGAAGTGCGGCAGGTTCCAGTAGGTGGTGTCGGCCGGGCGGTCGGAACGTCCGGTGCCGAGCTGGTCGTACAGGATCACCGGCCGATCGTTGCCGAGTGCGGTGAATGGGGTGAGCCCGCAGCTGGTGCTGCCGGGGCCGCCGTGGATCACGATCACCGGAGTGCCCGGTCCGGTACCGGCCACCCGGTACCAGATTCTCCCGCCGCCGGGGACGGTGAGCATCGCCTCGTGCGGCGTGAGCGGGGTGGCTAACTCCGCCGTTGTGTACTGGCAGGGGACAGTGGAGCGGGACGCCGAAAACCCGGCGATGCCGATCTGCCGCTTGAAGCCGACCGCGACGGTGCGCAGGTGGTCATAGCCCGCGTAGTGGTCGCGCACGAACTCCGCCGCCTGCCGGCAGAGGGACGGGCGATCGGAATCGCTGACGGCAAGGTTGACGAATGTAACTGTCAGGGCATTGCCGTTGGCGAGGTCAATCGCAACGCCGCTGGTATGGAAATTGGCGGCCAGGCCCTGCTGGAGTTTGCCGAGATCCTTGAGATCGGCGCAGCCGGCCAGCAA
>DASSTY010000080.1:0-5750 GCA_035707585.1 Gemmatimonadales bacterium | reverse complement strand
GCCCCCGCGATCTCGAAGTCTTCGAGAAATTCTCCGCGAACCAGTCTCGCGGCGGAGTCCCAGTCTCCCGTTTCAGTCCACTCGCGGAATCGATCGAGGTCGAGATCGAACACGCCGGGCGCGAGCCGGATGCGGTCGGCGGTACTTTCCACGGCGCCGTCGCCGAGGTGCTTTCGGATTAATCGAGTTGCTTCGTTGAGCGAGCCGCGTGCGGCGGCGTCGGCCCGATCGCCCCAGAGCAGCGCTGCGAGGTGGGCTCGGCTCCGGCCCTGCGGTTGTGAACGGGCGAGGTGGACCAGCAGGGCGAGGTGTTTGCGCCAGAGCAGCTCCGCTGGCGCACTTCCTTCGGCCATTTCCAGTACCGGCGGACCGAACGCGCGGATCGTGATCACCGCGTGCAGCTGCTGTCGGGGTATTGGGCGAGAAGCGCGCGAACCGGGCCGTCGGCGCCGGCCCAGAGCTCCCGGACTCGATCGACGTAGCGGCAGGCGACGACCGGTTGATGATTGGCCCGCGCGATCTCCGCTTCCTTGAGGCGAGCGACGGTGCTCAGCACTCCGTCGACTTCGCCGGCTTGCGGCGGCCCGTGGGGCCAGCCGGACATGTCGGTATTCTCATACCAGTCCCACGACTTCCCGGCTTCGCCGCGGCGCCCCATGCGTAACAGCCAGTCTCCCCGTTCGAGGTAGAAAGCCGATCGCGCGAACGGACCGCCCAGCCGCCCAGCCGAGTCGGTCAGAAACAGGGGATCGGAGATGATCAGCGCCGAGTCGGGATGGCCGCGCGCCGCGGTCTCGTTGGCGTGCAGCAGGCGATCGAGTCGCGCCACGCCGGCGTCATCAAGTGCCTCGTGAATGATCGGGTCCCAGTGCGCTACGGCCGATGAATCGCCCCGGGCCACCGCCAGCATCGCGAGGTCCCACGCGGCGCGGGGCGCCAGTGATCCGCCGTTTGCTTGCGCCGTGAGCCCGTTGAGCGCCGCAGACCGTTCGGCGGAATCACGCTGCGGGAACCCGAACAGCTCGGGCATTACCCGCCACTCCAACTGCTGCAGCCGCATCTCCTCACTCGGCTCCAGTGCGGCGGCGGAATCGAATTCGGCAAGGCCTTCGTCAACGCGCCCGAGCATCATCATGGCGAGCGCTTCGGCGATTTGCGCCTGGACTCTGACCGAGTCGCTGGTGGCGCGCTCCAGCAGCACCTCCGACAGTCCGATCTGCATCTCGGGAATGTCGAACGACAATCCCAGGCGGAGATAGTCGGACAGCGCCTGTACGGTGGCCGAGTCGGCGGTGCGGGCGAGCCACCATTTCTTGATGGAGGCGCGCCACGGGTGAAAGCGCGCATCGGAGGCGAGCCGCATGAAGGCGGCCCGAAGATCGCCCTCCCGGCTGCTTCGCCGGGCGGTGCGCCGCCCTCGCTCGGCCAGCGCGCGCCGGGTGCCGGCCTCATCGCCCAGCCGGATGTAGCCCCACGCCGCGTGGTCGTAGGTGGACGCCTGATCGAGGTAGGGATCTTCCGCGGCGCCCGACATCAGCGACTCAACAGCGTCGCGAAGCGGAATCCCGACCAGCGGCCCGCGGTGGAACATCTCGTCCGACTGGATGAAACGCGCCACACCGCGTCTGGGGAACGAATCGGCCAGTTCCGCGAGCCGCGCCTGCCGCGTTCGGAGGTCGGGCTCGAGCTGAGCAGCAGTCAGCGATCGATAGAGGGCGGGGAGATCCCGCCCGTGCTCCCGGTAGAACTGCCAGAGCCCCGGGCCGGCATCCGATCGCTCCCACCGATGCACCAGCATCAGCTTCCACGCCGCCTGGGCAAAGTCCGGGTCGAGCCGCAGCGCGCGGACGTAGCGGCGCTCCGCTTCGCGCATATTGTCGAGCTGAAAGGCGTCGTCACCTTCCAGGAGCTCGCGGTAGGCCTGGAGGTTGCCGGCCGACCGTGCGGCGAGGTCGATGAATTCCCCGGCCTCGGCCGGAAAGAGATGCCGCACCGTCGAATCGGCTATCGCGCGGCTCCATTCCAGGATGGAATCGGGCGTTCCCGGCACTTCGAAGCTGTCGAACAGCTTGCCATGCGAATTGACCGAGAGCACCAGGGTGAGGCCGGAGCCGCGCCGCGCGAGAGCGCCATGCGCTTCGAACTGAATGGTATCCGGTTCAGCGTCATCCGCTGCGGTCGGCTCGTCGGGTGAGGCCACCGTCCACCGGGGATACCAGCCGAGTCGCAAGCCGGTATAGCGGGTCAGGCGGCGACCGAGCTGGGCGCTGTCTCCTTCGGTGAAGGGGAGCAGCACCAGATCCTGATGCCGGGTACGATGGACACTCGCCTCCGCGTCGTGGTCGTTCAGCAGTACAGGTGCAGCCCACCAGGCCACGGCCAGGATGACCACCGCCGCGACGCCGTATGCCCAGCGTCCTGGTTGCCGCGCCGGCCTGAGCGCCGCGCGAAACGCCGCCGCATCTGGCCAGCGGTCCGCCGGCACCGGTTCGAGCGCACCTTTCAGCGCGCGCGCGAGCCGGGGAGGCACACCGCTCCACTGGGCCCGGGCCGGGCGCGTCGCAAACTCCCACCGCCGGCCGGTGGCAGCTTCATAGAGCACCGCGCCGAGCGAATAGATGTCGGTTCGCGGAGTAATCGCACCGCCGGTTACCTGCTCGGGCGCCATGTAATCGGGTGTGCCGGGCCGTTCGCCGGTGCGAGTGCGGGCGGTTTCGCCGCCGTCGGCCGATTGCGCGATGCCGAAGTCGGCCAGGAGCGCGCGGCCGTTGTGCAGGAAGATGTTGGCCGGCTTAACGTCGCGGTGGACCACGCCGGCGTCGTGGGCCAGTGCCAGAGCATCGAGCAGCTGAATGCCAATCGCCGTCGCTTCCGATGGTGCTAGTGGCCCCGCCGCGAGTCGCTTCGCCAGCGTCTCGCCATCCACATAGTCCATGATGAAGTAGAACAGCCCGTCGCCGGCATGAGCATCGTGAATGGGAACGATGTTGGGGTGGGCGAGCCGGGCGAGGATCCGCGCTTCCCGGCGGAACCGAGCGATGGCGGCCGCGGTGGCGAGCTCAGGAGCCAGCACCTTCACCGCGACCCGGCGCCCCAGCAGTCCGTCGTGCGCCAGGAACACCACGCCCATACCGCCGGCCGCGATTTCGGTCGCGATGGTGTAGCGCGGTGCGAGAACGGCCTGGAGCCGCTCGGCGAGCGTGGGCATATGCGAGAGGGATGGCCCGGCCGATCCGGGCACCGGTCCAGATATGGGACCGATGCCGCGGAACCGCAAGGCCTCCCGCTCGCATCAGTGAATCGGGGCCAACCCGATGCGGAGGCCGACCGTCCAGCGGCCGTCGGGCGACATCCCAACCACCGGGGCCGGCGACAGCCCCGCCGAGTCCGCGTCGATCGGAGTCCAGCATTCGCTCCGTGTCACCAGGCCGATCAGTGCCCCGACTCCGGTGCCGAGCGTCGTTGTCACCAGGAACATCTCCGGCGGTGTCGGCGTGAAACAGAGGAATTCGTCGCGGCACTGCCTGGCAGACAGCGCCCAGACAGCGCCCGTCACCAGCCCCATGGTCAGCCCGATCTCGGCTCCTTTCGCCGCCCGACCGTGCCAGCCCCGACTCACTTCCAGGGACGTGATCGACGCGCGGTCCACCTCGACTGTATCACGCTGCTCCCCGGCCAGGTAACTCAACTGGAGGGTAGCCGAATCGGCGGCGACCAGTTCCACCGGCTGCTTCTTGAACGAGAACTCGGTCCCGCTGATTCTGAGCCGGGTGCCCGGCGTGATCAGTGCCGCAGTCTGGCTCGCTGCTGCCGGCGCGATTGCCGTCGCCATCGCCGCGGCCGCCAACGCGGCGTTCAGCGCATTACGAATCGACATCTGTCATCCTCCGGAATAGAGTGCAGCACCAATTCCCAGCAGAGCGCCGACGACCAGTCCCGACCAGACCGCCGGCTTGGCGCCGAGCCGAGCCCCCAGGTACCACCCGAGATCCGGCGCGTTTGGATTTCCCAGCAGCTCCCACTGTGTCACCAGACTGAGCTGATCGGCGAGGTTCAGCGCCAGATCGGATGTGAGTCCGATGCGGGTGCCGGTCCCGGTGGTGATAAGCGGCCCGGCCCCCAGCTCCACGGAGGTCCTCTTTCCCAGCCAGCGGCGAAGCCTCGGCTTGACGCCGAACCGGAGCTGGAAGTCGTAGTCCACCAGCGCTCCGGCAAAGAGCGTGGCGCCGACTGCCGTCCGCACGGACTGGTTGGTCATCAGGCCCACATCGCCGCTCAGATAGTGCCGCTGCGCGCCGGGACCACCATTGAGTCGGGTGCTGTAGCCCAGACTGGTGACGAAAAACCTGGTGCAGTGCGGGAGCGGCTGACCCCGGAAGCAGAGCTGGGCAGCTGCCGCGCGGGGCAGGGCCAGCAGCATGAGAAGGACCGGGAGTCGCGGGCTCATCGAGGCCTCGGGAAGCGGACGCCAGAGGATATCAGGCGGCTGTCAAGCGACGCTCAAGTCGTTGTCCCTGCTGCGGGAACCGGGTTGATGCCCTCGCTGTTTGGGGGTATCATGGATCTGGACACGAACACGGGAAACACGAACTGATGAACGGATTCTCATTGCCTCTCGGCCTTCACCGTACCCGGGTGTGGAACACACGCTCTGGCACGGCGTGCGTCGTTGGGTCGGTCCGCCCAACGAAGCCCGCCGGCGGTTCGAGGGAGCGCAGTGGGAAGGCGAAGCCACCCGGGATGCCCGGGTAACGGCCCGCATCACCGACGTTTACCCGTCGCCCCACCAGCGCTCTGGCTGGTGGGGCGATTCTTTTTTGAGAGGAGGCTGCAATGCCTGCATCGTTTCGTAATCGCGCCAGAACCGAACCGGTCCTCAATCCGGTTCAGCTGCGTGAACTGCAATCGGAACTCGAGTCGGAGCTGCGGCGGAATCAGCACCCCGATCGTCGTGCGCTGCTGGTGAATGCGCTCGCCCGGATTCGCGACGGTATCTATGGCACCTGCCACGACTGCCGGAGAGCGATTCCGTTCGATCGGCTGTCCGCCATTCCGGAAACCACGATCTGCATCGACTGCAGCTGGACCCGTCATATCCAGCGCGGCCGGTAGCCATCGTCGGACGTCGGAAAAAGGAGTCGAGTGATGAACATCGAGCAGATTCTGGTGGGTGTCGATTTTCGCCAGCCGTCTCTGGCGGCAGCGCGCTGGGCCGCCGCCCACTTTGGCCATTCCGCCGCGCTGGAACTCCTGCATGTGGCACCGGTGCCGGAGCTCCCCCGTTTTCTTCGGCCGGTGATGCCGGTGCTGGACGACCGGATGGAGCCGGTCGGCGCACCGGTGCCCGGCCTCCGTGAATTCGCAGCGACGCTGCGGATACCCGCGGTGGCCACCCAGGTGCAGGTCGGACCTCGGGTACAGCGGCTCACCGAACGGGCCGCCCGGTTGCCGGCCGATCTGGTGGTGCTCGGTCGCGGCGTGGTGAACGGTCATCGCGGGCGCACCCTCGAGCGGATGGTGCGGCACCTTCAGGTTCCTGCACTCGTGGTTGGTGGTCGCGCCCAGGGGTGGCCCCGCCGAATTCTCGCCGCGGTAGACGACGCCGCGATTGGCCGCTCGGTGGCGCAGTGGGCCGGCCATCTGGCGCAGCACTTCGGTGCGGAGCTGTTTCTGCTGCATCTGCTGAGCGAATCGCTGCTCGCCTATCAGCCGGGCGAGTCGGCTTCACTCCTCATGCATCAACCGCAGTT
>DASSTY010000079.1:0-4007 GCA_035707585.1 Gemmatimonadales bacterium | reverse complement strand
CCTCCCAGGGGCCGGGAAGACTGTGGTCGGGCGCCGCCTGGCGGAGCGGCTCGATGTCCCGTTCCACGATCTCGACGAGCTGATTGAGCAACGGTCCGGCCGAACCATCACGCGGATCTTTGCCGAGGATGGTGAGCCGGCGTTCCGAGCAGCCGAGCGGCAGGCCATGGCCGATGTCCTGAACGGGGAGCCCAGCGTGGTGGCCGCCGGTGGCGGCTGGGCGGCTCAGCCCGGGGCGCTGGCCGAGGCCCGGAACATCGGGCGGCCCCTGATCGTCTATCTGTGGACCACGGCGGAAACGGCGGCGCGGCGGGTCGGAAACGGCGAGGGGCGGCCGCTCCTGGCCGGGAACCCGCTGCCGGCACTCACCCGTTTGTTGCGCGAGCGAGACCCCGCCTACCGCGGGGCCGACCTCACGATTTCGACCGAAGGACGCCCGCCGGCGATGGTGGTGGAGGCGATTCTGGTCGGAGCGGGCCGGAGCCGAAACGTATAAGCCGTTGTTTTACAACATTTTAGACATTGTGTCCTTGCCATCGGTGGCCTGGGCGCGCTTTCTTGTTACTCCCGTGGATTGAACCACGGTTTACCCAGACCTGGTATTCTCGAACGTATGGCAACTCGGAAAACGACCAAACCCAGGACGGCTCGCAGCCGCCCGAAAGCGACCAAGGCCGCCAAGGCGACCAAAGCGGCGAAGCCGGCCAAGGCCACCAAGCGGGCCGGCGCGGCCAGGGCAACCAGGGCGACCAAAGCGACCACGACCGCTGCGCCGGCTCGGCGGGGCGGGGCGCTGGTCATCGTCGAATCGCCCACCAAGGCCCGGACCATCGGCAAGTACCTCGGCCGCGGCTACGACGTGCGCGCCACGGTTGGCCATCTTCGCGACCTCCCTACCCGGGACCTCGGCGTCGACGTGGAGAACGGCTTCACCCCGCGCTACGTCACAATTAAAGGAAAGACCAAGACCCTCTCCGAGTTGAAGAAGGCAGCCAAGGCGGCGTCCCAGGTCTATCTCGCCACCGACCCCGACCGCGAAGGCGAGGCGATCGCCTGGCACGTGGCAGATCAGATCGACAATTCGGTGCCGACCCATCGAGTGCTGTTCCACGAGATCACCAAGGACGCCGTCCAGAAGGCGATGCAGTCACCCGGCGAAATCGACGAGCAGAAGGTGAGCGCTCAGCAGGCGCGCCGGATCCTCGACCGGCTGGTGGGTTACAAGGTGAGCCCGCTCCTCTGGCGGGGCATCAAGACCGGTCTCTCCGCGGGCCGAGTCCAGACCGTAGCACTGCGGCTCATCGTGGAGCGCGAGCAGGCCATCCGCGCTTTCAAGCCGCAGGAATACTGGACCATCGAAGCACTCTGCGCCCGCGACGGCCAGACCTTCGAGGCCTCGCTCCATAAGGTGAAGGGCCACAAGCCCCAGCTTCACACCGAGGCCGAAGCCCGCGCGGTGGTAGATGCGGTGCGGAACCGCCCGTTCATCGTGTCCAGCGTCGAAAAGCGGCAGCGGCGTAAGCGGCCGGCGGCGCCGTTCACCACCAGCACCCTGCAGCAGGAAGCCGCCAAGAAGCTCGGCTTCTCGTCGCGCCGCACCATGCGCGCGGCGCAGGACCTTTACGAAGGCATTGATGTCGGCGAGGACGGCGCGGTTGGTCTCATCACGTACATGCGAACCGACTCGGTGCGCGTGTCCGAGGCAGCCATCGATTCGGTGCGCGGGTTCATTGCCAACCAGTATCCCCGCGAGTATCTCCCTGAGTCGCCCAACCTTTATACCACCAAGGCCGCGCGGGCGCAGGAGGCCCACGAAGCGGTGCGTCCTACCGACGTGCGCCGCCGGCCCGAGCAGGTGCAGCGGTATCTGACGCCCGACCAGTTCCGGCTCTATCAGCTCATCTGGCAGCGCTTCGTCGCCTCCCAGATGATGCCGGCCGTGTACAACATGACGGTGGTGGACTTCGACCTGGGCGACTATCTCTTCCGCGCCACCGGTTCGGTTCTGGTGTTCGACGGCTTCCACGTCGTCTACACCGAGGGCCGTGAGCGCGAAGAGGGCAAGGGCGTGGAAGACCTCCCGCCGATCCCGGCGCTCGATAAGGGAGATCAGGTCGAGGTGCGCGAGATCAAGCCGAGTCAGCACTTCACCGAGCCGCCGCCGCGTTACTCCGAGGCCAGTCTGGTCAAGGAGCTGGAGCGGCTCGGCATCGGCCGGCCATCGACGTACAGCGCCATCATTTCGACCTTGAGCGCGCGCGAATACGTCCGCCTGGAACAGCGCCGATTCTTCCCAACCGAGCTGGGAGAGACCGTCACCAAGCTCGTCATCGGGAAGTTCCCATCCATCTTCAATGTCGAGTTCACTTCCGAAATGGAAAACGAACTCGACCGGATCGAAGAGGGCGAGCTCGGCTGGCAAAAGGTACTCTCCGACTTTTACGGGCCGTTCACCCGGGCGCTCGACGCGGTCGATCTCAACGCCGTCGTGGCAGAAGCCCACGGCATCACGGCCGAGGAGCTGGCCAAGCAGCGGTGCCCTCGCTGCGGCGGCAAGGTGGAGCTTCGCACCGGACGATTCGGCCCCTACTTCGCGTGCGAGCACTACAAGGAAAAGTGCGATTACGTGAAGTCGATCAAGAAGGAAAAGGCGCCCGATCGCCCGAGCGACGAGAAGTGCCACCTCTGCGGCGCCCCGATGGTCATCAAGACCGGGCGCTACGGCGAGTTCCTGGCCTGCACCACCTATCCCAAGTGCAAAGGCACTCGGTCCATCCCGCTGGGCATCAAGTGCCCCAAGTGCCTCGAGGGAGACATCGCGGAGCGGCGCACCAAGCGCGGCAAGTCGTTCTGGGGATGCGTGCGCTATCCCAACTGCGACTTCTCGACCTGGAATCGCCCGGTGCCGGATGAATGCCCCGAGTGCCACTGGGTCGGGATGGAAAAGAAGATCAGCAAGGCCGAGGGTGAAACGCGCACCTGCCTCAAGTGCGGCAACCGGATCGTCGTGGCCGAACCCGAGGAAGCGGCCCTGACGTGAGCCAGGCGGTGGTGGTCGGCGGTGGGCTGGCCGGATCCGAGGCCGCCTGGGCCCTCGCCGAACGCGGGGTAAAGGTCACGCTCTACGAAATGCGGCCGGTGGTCCCCACGCCGGCCCACCGCACCGATCGGCTCGGCGAACTGGTCTGCAGCAACACCTTCAAATCGGTGGAAACCAGCAACGCCCACGGTCTCCTCAAGGCGGAGCTGCGCGCGCTGGGCAGCATGCTGCTCCCCTGCGCCGATGCCGCGCGGATTCCGGGCGGCGCCGCGCTCACGGTAGACCGCGAAATTTTCTCTTCGCTGGTGCACGACCGAATCACCAGCCATCCCAACATCACCGTGGTTCGCGAAGAGGTGAGCGAGCTGCCCGCGCCCGGCATCGTCGCCACCGGCCCGCTCACCAGCGATCGTCTGGCCAGTGCCATCGCCGCGCGGCTCGGCACCGACGCGCTGGCGTTCTACGATGCGATCGCCCCGGTGGTGGCCGCCGATTCACTCGATCACGATCAGCTCTACGCGCTCTCGCGCTACGGCAAAGGCGGGGGAGACGATTACCTCAACGCGCCGTTTACCGCCGAGCAGTATCAGGCGTTCATCGAGGCGCTGCTGGCGGCCGACCAATTCCATGGCCATGAGTTCGATTCGGTGCCGTTTTTCGAGGGATGTCTCCCCATCGAGGAAATGGCCCGGCGTGGTCCCGATACCCTTCGATTCGGCCCGATGAAACCGGTGGGGCTCCCCGACCCGCGTACCGGCCGCACCCCACACGCCGTGGTGCAGCTGCGGCGGGAAGACCGGGCGGGCCAGATGTGGAACCTGGTAGGGTTTCAGACCCGGCTCAGGATCCCGGAACAGCGGCGGGTATTCGGGATGATCCCGGGGCTCAGCGAGGCCGAGTTCCTGCGCTATGGTAGTATCCATCGCAACTCCTACATCAATACGCCTGGGTCGCTCACCCCGTCGCT
>DASSTY010000078.1:0-3206 GCA_035707585.1 Gemmatimonadales bacterium | reverse complement strand
AGGCCGGGGTCCCCGCCGACCAGCTCGCGGCACAGCTGGCGGAGCAGGCGGGTGGCCGGCGGGTCGCGGTCATCCTCATCGAAACGCCGGCCAACCCGACCAACGCCCTCGTCGACATCGCCGGGCTGGCGCGGATCGGGCGCACCCTCAATCAGGACGGCCCGCCGCCCGTGCTGATGGTGGACAACACCTTTCTCGGCCCGCTCTGGCAGCAGCCGCTGCGGCACGGCGCCGATCTGGTGCTCTATTCAGCCACCAAATTTCTCGGTGGCCACAGCGATCTGATCGCGGGTGCCTGCCTCGGCCGACGCGAGGTTCTGGGACCGGTCAAGACGCTCCGCACGTTCCTGGGGACGATGGCGGGCCCGTGGACCGGCTGGCTCCTGCTCCGGAGTCTTGAAACACTCAAGATGCGGATGACGGCGCAGATGAAGAACGCGCGCTATGTCGCCGAATTTCTCCGTGACCACGCCCGCGTCCGGCGGGTGCATTATCTCGGCTTCATCGCGCAGGACGATCCGATGTATCCGGTCTATCGCGCGCAGTGTGTGGCACCAGGCTCGGTCATTTCGTTCGAAGTCGAAGGCGGCGAACCGGAGGCGTTTCGGCTTCTCAATGCGCTCAAGCTGGTAAAGCTGGCGGTGAGTCTGGGCGGCACCGAGTCGCTGGCCGAACATCCCGCCACGATGACCCATGCGGACGTGCCGCCCGAGAGCCAGCAGCGGATGGGGCTCACTCCGGCGCTGGTGCGGCTGTCGGTCGGAGTGGAGCACTACGAGGATATCATTGCCGATCTGGCCCAGGCACTCGAACGAGTCTAGTTGCTATATTCATACGTCGGCTTCTCACCTGAACCGCCCGCGGGGCATGAGAAATGATCTATACTGCGGTCACCTCGCTCACTCCTGAACAGGTTTTTCTTCGCGCCAAGCGCTTCTTTGCCGAACGAGTTCCCAACCAGGCGGCGTTTCCCGACAAGGAGGGTCCCGGTTTTCTGGTGCTGCGCGGGCAGGGTGGTGAGGAACTCGCCATTTCGGCTACCCAGGAAGGCGGCGTCACCCACGTGCGCGGTTCCACGCTGCTGTTCGATCAGCCGCTGGAGCGGTTCCTCTCCATTCTGCCGCAGGCAGAGGTGGCGGTATGACGGCGACGGAGACCACACTACCGGTCCGGGTCATGATCCAGGATGTCTGGGACGAACTCCCGCTCGAAGTGCCGGCCGACACGACGGTGGGCGAACTCAAGCGGCAGGCGCTCTCCATTCCGCGGATTCAGCGGGATCCCTCCGACTACGTGATGAAATTTCGCGGCTTCGAGCTGCGCGATGAATCCGCTTCCCTCGAAGCGGCGGGGCTGGTTCCCAACGCGGCGCTGGTGGTGATTCCGCGGCGCCGGCGCGCAGCGCGGTAGGACGCGGTGACGTCGCAGCGCTCGCTCCGGGTCATTACCCTGATCGTTGCCGCCGTGCTTGGGCTCGATGGCGGCGCGCTCTGCGCCGGCGGGCTCTGGACCCATCAGTTCTCGCTGTCGATGGTGGGATTATCGCTCCTGCTGTCGGCCGGGCTGGTGCTGCTTTACGGCCGCTGGCACCGGCGCCAGCTGGCCGAGATCGCGGCGGCGCGCCACGCGCTCAGGATCGAGGCGGGCGTGCTGCGCGATCTGGCCGAACGGAGCTGATCGCCCTGACGGTTTCGGTCTTTACTCATCCCGACTGCCTCCGCCACGATCCCGGCACGGGGCATCCCGAATCACCGCTCCGGCTCTCCACTCTGCTCAAGCGCCTGGAGACGCTGCCCGCCGCAGCCATCACGGCGGTTCCATCCGGCACGATCGATCCGCTGGAGCGGGTGCATCCCCGCGCCTATCTCGTCGGCCTGGCTGCCGCCAGCGCGGCGGGCGGTGGGCGGGTCGAGGCCGATACCGTCCTCAATGCGGCGTCGTGGGACGCGGTGCTCGGCGCTGCCGGCGCAGTCCTCGCCGCAGTCGACCACGCACTGGCGGGCCGCGGCCACGCCTTTGCCGCGATCCGCCCGCCGGGGCATCACGCGCTCCGCGAACAGCCGATGGGCTTCTGCCTGGTGGGGAACGCGGTCGTCGCAGCGGAAGAGGCTCGCGCGCGGGGCACCGAGCGCGTGCTCATCGTCGACTGGGACGTCCACCATGGCAACGGCACCCAGGCCCTGGTAGAGCAGCAGCCGGCGATTCGCTACGTGTCGCTGCATCAGTGGCCCTGGTATCCGGGCACCGGCGCGGCCGAGGAGCGCGGCTGCGGCAATATCTTTAACGTTCCGCGCGAGCCCGGCCTTGCGCCGATGCGCTACGTCGATGATCTCTGGGATGCGGTGCGAACCGCCACCCACGAATGGACGCCCGATCTGGTGATCATCTCGGCGGGATTCGATGCCATGGCGGGCGATCCGCTCGGCGGATTCACCCTGGAACCGGAGCACTTCGCCCTGCTCACTACCCGGCTTCGAGAGCATCTGCCGCGCGCGCCGATCATCAGCCTGCTGGAAGGCGGCTACGATCCCGTCCGGTTGGCGGAGGGCGTCGCCGCGCACCTCACCGCGCTGGCCTGAGGCGGCTGGTCCATGCGCGTTTCTCCCGCGACCTGGCTCGTCATGGTGCAGCCATGGCAGGAAGTGGGCGAGCCGCTGGCCCGCGCCGTCATGAGTCTGGGCGATTTCGAGCCGGGGCAGGAAATCATCAGTATCGGCGGCGGCGAAGGCCGGTTTGCCATCTGGGTGGCGGAGCGGCAGCACGCTCAGGTCGAAGCAGTCGACCCCGATCCTGCCGCGGTGGCGCGCGGCGAAGCAGCTGCACGCCGGCTCAGTCTGACGCGGCGCCCGAGAATCCAGTTGGGCAGCCCCACCGACCTGCCGCACGAAAGCGGGGTGTTCGACGGCGCCATCGTCGACTTCCTGACGCTCGGGCCGGTGCCGGTTCCCTCGGTGCTCGGTGAAGCGGCCCGGGTCCTCAAGCCCTACGGCGTTCTGGTGGCGCTGGCGCCGGTGTGGCACGAGCCGCCCGCGCCGGAGGTCCGGAAGGAACTGGCGACCCGGCTCGGCATTACCGCCCACCTGGCGGTGCAGTGGAAACAGTGGCTCCGGGCGGCCGGGCTGGTGGAGATCGTGATTCGGGACTATCCTGGCGCGGCCTGGGCCATCGACAGCCGAGTCGGTGCCATGATCCGGGGGCGCCGGGTG
>DASSTY010000077.1:0-8691 GCA_035707585.1 Gemmatimonadales bacterium | reverse complement strand
GTCTGTCCGTCTGTCCGTCTGTCCCACTACTGTCGTCAGTCCGTCTTCTCCTCAATCTCCACCCCCCGCTTCCTGAGCTCCGCCACATACGGCGCAAACGGCATCGCTTCGTCCGGGGTCTTCACCCCCTTCACGGTCACGCGTCCGTCGCCCTGCATCTGACCGGTGATCGAAAGCGAATAGCCGGTGGTCCGCATCATGGCGCTGATCTTGTGCTCGGCGTCGTAGCGGTCGATCAGCTGGAACGTGACCGTATGCGGCTTGCCGTTCTTCTGGCCGGTCACCTGGACCTTGAGCGCCACCAGGTCGTGACCCTCCGGCTTGTAGAGATGCGGCGTTACGGCGGCAATGAACACGTCGCGCGGAACGACCTGCTTCCCCTTCACTTCGATCGGTGTGTTGGCGAGGAGGCCGAGCTCGCGGATCGGCCGCATCAGCGCGACGTGACCGGGGTAGCGCAGCGTCTTGTACTCCATGACATCCACCTGCCCGGCGTACGAGAACGGCATGGTGCTGATGCCGCCGGCGGTGTGGAACGCTTCGAGCTTGCCCACCGGCTCGGGGAACTCGACCTCTTCCAGCTCACTGAGCGCATCCACCTGGGTCGGCTTGCCGCCGCGAATCACCCATGAATCGGTGGTGTAGTAATCCAGCGCGCCTTCCAGTGAATAGACGATCTGATAATTGAGCGGCGGTTCCGGATGCTGCGGCAAGCCGCCGACGTAGATCTTGACCTTCTCCGCCTTGTCCATCCGGCGGATGCCCTCGGCCGCCAGGATGTTGACCATCCCTGGTGCCAGCCCGCAGTCGGGCATAATCGACAGGTTCTTCGCCACCGCCTGATCGTCGAGCTTCTTCTGCTCCATGACGATCTCGGTGTTGCCGCCCAGATCGCAGAAGTGGCAGCCGGCCTCGACGGCGATTCGTGCCATCGGGCCGTTGAAGTAATACGGCAGTGCGCTCATCACGGCGGTCTGGCCGTTCATCAGCTGGCGGACGGCGGCCTCGTCGGTGGCATCGAGCTGGGCGGTGTGGAGCCGGCCCTTCCAGTCGCCCTGGAGAAACCCGGGGAGGTGGTCGGTGTGAAGGTCGGCGAGGGTGACACTGGTGACGGCGGGATTCTGCAGGAGATCATAGGCACAGGCGCAGCCCTGCAAACCAGCGCCGAGAACCAGCATTTTCATGGGTAACCTCGCTCGGGGTAACGGGTTCGAGAATAGCCACCCAATATAGCCCGGAGCCGGGTGTGCCTTCAACCGGGCACTGAACCGGCCCGAACCCCCTGACAGCAACCCTCCTCGCCTGCGCCGGCTCCGCCCAGGCCCAGTTCGGCACGCCGGCCACTGCGGCCGCGGCATACGACACGGTGCAGGCGGTTCGCCTTCGGGCCGAATCGCTCTGGTCCCACGGCGATCCCCGCAGCGAGGCGATGCTGCACGATCTGGCGAACTGGCTCGGCGACCAGTCGCGCCTGGACCTGTCGCAGGGGTCGCCGTGGCTGGACGGCCGCCTGCCCAGCGTCTACTACGACCTCGCGGAGGCCGCCGGCACCGCGTAGGGATCAAGCCGGACATCGTAGTGCGCCCGACGATTGCCGGGATACGCAGCGGGCGGGACGAGGCGCTGGACGCGGCAGTTGCCGCGCTCACCAGCGCTAACGGAAACCGGGCGGTGGTGCGGGAGTGTCGGACGAGCCGGTGCCGGCGAAGTAATTGAGCCAATGGGGATCGCGGGGCGGCCGCGACCACCTGAGCACCCGGGGATGCCCCGGGCCGAGCGGCCGGATTTCCACTTCGTCGCCGAGGAAATACGCCACTGAATCGGCGCCCCAGGCGGCGGGATCGTGCGCCCCAGCGGCGAGCGGCTGTTCGCTGCCGTCGGGCACCCGCACGCAGAGCCCGGCGGTACTGTCGCACGAAACGATCCGGGCAAAGGCGGGCCGCCCAACGAACGTCCCCAGCGCACTATCGGCGCCGCTGCGCTCCGCAGCGGTGAGCCGGTGCGACTCGCCAGAACCGGGCGGCGGGGCCATCACCCAGACGGTATCGTCGGTGCGGACATAGAGCTGTTTGCCATCGTGCGACCAGCCCAGGGCGCGCGGCGTACCCGCGGAGTCGGGGAGTTTGAGATGGCGCTCAGCGCCGTTCAGCAGGTTGAGCGCCCAGATCCGGCGGCTGGCACTGTCGTTGGGCGGCTGTCCCGCGCGCAGAAATGCGATCACCACTCCATCGGGCGAGAGCGCCGGCGCCAGTTCGGCTACCGGCGTAAACGTCACCGCGATCACCTTCTCTCCCACCGGCGAACTGGCGTAGAGCTCGCCCAGGCCATCGGGACCGGTCGCCTCAAAAATCAGATACGCGTCCTGCCCCGGTTCCAGTTCGTGCCGCAGCGGCGGGAGTGTTCCGGTGCAGCCCACCACTGCCACCAGCGCCAGCAGCCACCACTTCATGCCGCGCCGCCGCCGGGAAGCTCGATGTCTACCGCCAGCCGCCCATCGCGAATCGGATGGATGAAGCGCGTCACCGTGTCCCGATGAACCGGATGCTGAGCGTACCGCTCCGCCGCACTCAGATCATCCACTGTAACGGTGAGCACATGCGGCCACTCGCCGGCGGTGGGGCCCAGGTTGGGACCCCAGGTGATGGCGTGCACACCGGGGATCCGGCCCTGCATCGCGAGCAGCGCGTTGCCGGCTGCGGTAATCTGCTCGGCGGTGGCATCGGAGGTGAAGCGGAAGAGAACGACGTGAAGAATCATCGGCCAAAGAGTCGAGAGAGCAATCCGCCTGAAGTAACCGCTTCGAAGGCATGGGCCAGCTCGTCCATCGAGCGATATCGATCGTCGGGCTGGAGCGCCAGCGTGCGGGTGAGCACCTGATCGAGCCGTTGCGGCAGGTCGGGGCGCAGAGCGCGAATCGAAGTTGGCTGCCCCCTAAGCCGCGCCATCATGGTGTCCTGCGCGTTGCGGCCGGCAAAGGGAAGCTGCCCGGAGAAAAGTTCGTACGCCAGCACGCCCAGGGCATAGATGTCGCTGCGCCCATCGAGCGGCTTGCCGCGAATCTGCTCGGGGCTCATGAATTCGGGCGTCCCCAGCACGATCCCGGTCTCGGTGAGCTTGGCGGCTTTGGGGTCGGGCTGCCTCTGCTTGGCGAGCCCGAAATCCATCACCACCGCGCGAAAGCCGATTTCCGCTTCGGGATCGGGCACCAGCATCACGTTCTCCGGCTTGAGATCGCGATGCACGATGCCGCGCTCATGGGCATGCTGCAGCCCGTGACAGATCTCAATCAAGAGCGTAATACCTTCGCCCAACGGATAGGGGCCGCGGCGGGTCTCGTGTTCGTTGAGCGGCTCGCCGGGAAGGAACGGCATCACCAGATAGAAAATCCCGTCTTCCGACTGCCCCACCCGAGTGATCGGGCAGACGTTGGGATGCTCGAACCGCATCGCGATAGCTGCTTCGCGCCGGAGCCGCTCCACCGATGAAGGGTCGCGCGCGAGCCGCGGCAGGAGAATCTTGACGGCGAGCGCGTCGCCCGACTCGAGATCCTGCGCCTGGTAAACGTACGACATCCCGCCTTCGCCCAGCTTGCGGATCACCTGATAGCGATGATCCAGGACCTGGCCGGTCAGCGTGGCGTAGCGGCGGGTGAACTCTTCGTCGCCGAGCGATGGTGCGGCTGCCGTGGGCGGAGTTTCAGCGGGAGCCGGCGCGCCCTCGACTTCTACCAGCGGGGTACCGTCGCGCTCGCAGAACCGCGCGGGCGGCGCGTAACTGGACTGACACCGGGGACAACGCCGTGTGTTCAATCGCGGAAGCGGTTGCGGCCTTCGGTCTTGGCGCGGTAGAGCCTGCTGTCGGCCAGCTTGAGCAGCGACTCGCCGTCGGTGATCTGTTCATCGGGATACGACGCCACGCCGATGCTGATGGTGACCCGCACCGGCCGGCCCGCTTCGCCGAAATCGTGCTGCGCCACCCGCCGGAGGATCCGCTCGGCAAAGCTGCGCGATTCGCTCACCGTGGTTTCGGGCAGCAACACCACGAATTCCTCGCCGCCGTAGCGCGCCACGATGTCGACCGAGCGCTGCTCCCGCTTGAGCAGCACCGCGATCTGGCGCAGCACGTGGTCGCCCACCAGGTGGCCGTAGGTGTCGTTGATCTGCTTGAAGTTGTCGATGTCGATCATGAGACAGGTGAGCCGAGTGGCGTAGCGGGCCGCCCGATCCATTTCCTGCTCCAGCTTGTCGGTCAGCGCACGCCGGTTGAACAACCCGGTGAGCGGATCGGTCTCGGCCAGATGTTTCATCTGCTCCTGGCCCAGCACCGCGTTCTCCAGATCGTAGGCCTTTTCCAGTGCCGCCACCGCGGCGCTGATGACCTGATCGGCAAACTGGACGTCCTGCTCGTTGAGCGGCACGTCGCCTTCGGTGGTGCGGAGAAAGAAGAGGCCGGCCGGCTGGTCGCGAAGACAGAACCGCATTGCGATAGCCGAGCGGGTGGCCACCGGCTGGCCGGCGGCTTCCCACTCCTGGCGAACCGTTTCGTAGAGCGGATCGTTGCCGACGTCGCGCACCAGCACCAGCTCGCCGGTTTCCAGAGTGCGCCGCAGCTCGGGATATTTGTCGAGTTCTACCGACAGCGAGCGGAGCATCGGGTTTTCGTAGGCGGCCACCACCGTTCCCTGCTGGTCTCCCGGCTGCGCCAGGATGATGGAGCAGCGCGAAATCTTGAGCCCCTGCGCCACCCGCCGCACCAGGATCTGATAGATCTCTTCCGGCCGGAGCGACGCGGTCACTTCCTGCAGGATGTCCACCATTTCGGAGCGCGACCGCGCCTCGGCCTTGGCCTGATTGAGTTCGCGGCCCACCCGGAGGTGCGCCTTGACCCGGGCCAGCAGCTCGCGCACGCGGAACGGCTTGGGGATGAAATCGGCGGCGCCGAGTCCCAGCGACCGCACCGTGGCTTCTTCCGGTGGCATCGAGGAAATCATCAGCACCGGCAGGTCGCGGTAGCGATGATCGGTCTTGACCCGCTGCAGCAGTTCCAGCCCATCCACCTTGGGCATCATGATGTCGAGCAGTAGCAGATCGTAGGATTCGGCTTCGAGGTGCTCCAGCAGACGTTCGCCGCCGGGGATGGCCGTTACTTCATACCCGTTCTCCTTGAGAATCCAGGAGAGGGTTCGGGAGAGCGCCTGGTCGTCGTCGGCTACCAGGATGCGGGGGGCGAGATTCATTCGGCTACCAGATGCTGAAAGAGGTCCGGATCCACATTCCCACCACTCACCAGCGCCACAGTCGGACCTGGAGGTACTACGTGACCGGCCAGGAGGGCCGCCGTCGCCGCCGCACCCGACGGCTCGACGGTGAGCCGGAGACTCTTGTGTAGAAAGCGCACCGCGCGGGCGATCTCGTCTTCCGAGACCGGCACCGCCTGCCTGACAATCTGCTGGATGACGGGAAAGGTCAAGTCGCCGATGGCCGGCGCGAGGAGTCCGTCGGCCATGCTGGGGGTCCGCTCCACCTGAACCGGATGCCCGGCCGCCAGTGCCGCGCTGAGTTTGGGCGCAGCTGCCGGCTCGACACCGATCACCTGGACGCCGGGTTTGAGTTCGGCGATGGCCGCGGCAATTCCGGCCAGCAGCCCGCCGCCGCTCACCGGTACCAGCACCGCCGCCACCTCGGGGAGCTGCTCGACGATTTCCAGCCCGATGGTGCCCTGCCCGGCCATGACGTCGGGGTGATTGTACGGCGGGATCATCACCAGGCCTTCGTCGCGCACCAGCGCTTCGGCCCGGGCCAGCTGCTCCGCCGAACGAGTGGCACCGGCAAAGACCACCTCGCCGCCGAAACGGCGGACCCCGTCCACCTTGATGGCGGGGGTGGACTGGGGCATGACTACCACGGCGCGCACGCCGAAGCGATTGGCCGCCCACGCCACCGCCTGGCCGTGGTTGCCGCTCGATTGAGTGACCACCCCTCGAGCCCGCACCTCTTCCGGCAGTCGTGCGATCGCGGTATAGGCGCCCCGGACCTTGAAGGCGCCAACTGGCTGGAGATGCTCCGCCTTGAGAAACACCGGCGCCCCCGGCCGGCCCAGGCCGTCGGAGGCGTCGATCAGTGGAGTGCGGAGGGCCACGCCGTCGAGGAGACCGGCGGCCTCCCGCAGCGCGGAAAGCGAGGGCACCGGTTACTCGGCTTCTTCGGTCGTGGCCGCTGTTTCGGTTTCGTCGGCAGCCGCGCCTTCGGTGCCGTTTTCATCTTCCTTGACTACCCGCGCCACGTCTACCAGCGTGTCGCCGTCATCGAGATTCATGACGCGAACGCCCTGAGTGTTGCGGCCGATGACCCGGATCCCATCGACCGGGACGCGGATGATGACGCCGTGGCGGGTGATCATCATGAGTTCGTCGTCGGGAATCACTTCCTTGAGCGCCACGATGCAGCCGGTCTTGTCGGTGACCTTGAAGGTGATGATCCCCTTGCCACCGCGCTTCTGCACGCGATAATCGCCCACCGGACTCCGCTTGCCGTAACCCTTTTCGCTCACGACCAGCAGCGTAGCGTCGCGGCGGAGCACCACCATGCCGATGACGTGGTCGTCGGTGCGGAGTTCGATGCCCTTGACGCCGCTGGTGGCGCGGCCCATTTCGCGGACGTCGCTCTGGTGGAACCGGATGCTCATGCCGCGATGGGTGGCCAGCACGATGTCGCTGGTGGAATCGCAGATCTGGACGTCGATCAGCTCATCGCCCGCCACGATGTTGATGGCGTTGATGCCGCTGGAGCGGACGTTGCCGTAGGCGCTGAGCAGCGTCTTCTTGACCGTGCCCAGGCGGGTGGCAAAGATCAGGCAGTTCTGGTCGGTGAATTCGCGCACCGGCACCAGCGCGGCAATGGTTTCGCCCGGCCGGATCGCGATGCAGTTGACCACCGGCTTGCCGCGCGCCGCCCGGCTGGCCTGGGGAATCTCGTGGACCTTGAGCCAGTAGACCTGACCCTGATTGGTAAAGAACATCAGGTAGTCGTGCGTGCTGGCCACGAAGAGATGCTCGATCCAGTCGTCCTGCCGAAGATCGGCGCCCGTGAGTCCGCGCCCGCCGCGGCGCTGCCGCCGGTAGGCCGACACCGGAATCCGCTTGATGTATCCGGCATGCGACATGGTGATCACCATGTCTTCTTCGGCGATCAGATCTTCCACCGTGAACTCGCCCTGGTCGGCCACGATTTCGGTGCGGCGGTCGTCGCCGAACTGCTTGACCACTTCGGCAAGCTCTTCCTTGATGATCGACATCCGCCGCTCGCGGCTGGCCAGAATCCCCTTGAGATCCTTGATGGTGGCGCGGACCTCGGCCAGCTCGGCTTCCAGCTTTTCGATTTCGAGACCGGTGAGCTTGGCGAGCCGCATGTTGAGGATCGCGTCGGTCTGCTTTTCGGAGAGCTTGAAGCGCTCGCGCAGCCGGCGGTCGGCCTCGGGGGTATCGGCCGACGAGCGGATGATCTGAATTACTTCGTCGATGTTGTCGACCGCGATCTTGAGGCCTTCGAGGATATGCTCGCGGGCCAGCGCGGCGTCGAGATCGAACTGGGTACGGCGAACGACGATTTCGTGCCGGTGATCGATGAAGTGCTGCAGCATTTCCTTCAGGTTCATCACCTTGGGCTGGCCGTTGACCAGCGCCAGGTTGATGACGCCGAAGGTGGTCTGCATCTGGGTGTGCTTATAGAGCTGATTCAGCACCACATTGGGGATGGCATCGCGCTTGAGCGAGATGACGATGCGCATGCCTTCCTTGTCTGACTCGTCGTTGACCCCGCTGATGCCCTCGATCTTCTTGTCGGAGGCCAGATCGGCGATGGCCCGCACCAGGTTTTCCTTGTTGACCTGGTAGGGAATTTCGGTGACGACGATTTCCGAGCGGCCGGTAGACTCTTTCTCTTCGATTTGCGCCCGGGCCCGCATGACCACGCGGCCGCGGCCGGTTTCGTAGGCGTCCTTGATTCCCTCGCGGCCGTAGATGAACGCGCCGGTGGGGAAGTCGGGGCCCTTGACCACCTTGCGCAGGTCGGTGATGGTGGCTTCGGGGTTGTCGATCAGGACTTCGACCGCTTTGGCCACTTCGCGCAGGTTGTGCGGCGGAATGTTGGTGGCCATTCCGACGGCGATGCCGCTGGAGCCGTTGACCAGCAGGTTGGGGATCCGGGCCGGCAGAACCGTCGGCTCCTGGAGCCGGTCGTCGAAGTTGGACTGGAAGTCCACCGTGTTCTTGTCGATGTCTTCCAGCATCGCCATGGCGACACGGGTGAGCCGCGCTTCGGTGTAGCGGTAGGCCGCCGGCGGATCGCCGTCCACCGAGCCGAAGTTGCCCTGGCCGTCGATCAGCGGATACCGGAGCGAAAACTCCTGAACCATCCGCACCAGCGCGTCGTACACCGAGCTGTCGCCGTGGGGGTGGTACTTGCCGAGCACGTCGCCCACTACAGTGGCAGACTTCTTATAGCCCCGGCCCGGCACCAGCCCCATCTCGTTCATGGCGTAGAGGATGCGGCGGTGAACCGGCTTGAGGCCGTCGCGAACATCGGGCAGGGCTCGGGAGACGATGACGCTCATCGAGTAGTTGATGAACGACTGCTGCATCTCTTCTTCGATGAGCCGGGGCAGGATGCGCTCGCGCGAATTTGGTGCGGTCAT
>DASSTY010000076.1:0-3391 GCA_035707585.1 Gemmatimonadales bacterium | reverse complement strand
GGCGTTCCAGGCGCGGAGGTCGACCATCAGATTGCCGTAGACCTTTCCCAGCCGAATCATGGCGCCCGTGGTGATGGTGTTGAGCACCAGCTTGGTGGCGGTGCCCGCCTTCATGCGGGTGGAACCGGTCACCACCTCCGGCCCCACCAGGACCACGATGCACACCTGGCAGAGCTGGCGCAGGTCGGCCGGGGGATGGCTGCAGGTAAGGAACACCGAGGCCGCGCCGAGTTCGGCAGCACGGCGCAGGGCGCCGCGCACGAACGGCGTCGTGCCGCTGGCGGCGATTCCGATCACGACGTCGCTGGATCCCACCTGGTGGAGATCCATCGCCGCGGCACCGCCATCGGGATTGTCCTCGGCGCCCTCCACCGATCGGACCAGGGCTTCGGAGCCGCCGGCGATGATACCCTGGACCAGGTCGGGCGGAGAGCCGTAGGTGGGCGGGCACTCGGCGGCATCGAGTACGCCGAGGCGGCCGCTGGTGCCGGCACCGACGTAGAACAGCCGTCCGCCATTTCGGAAGGCGTGCTCCACCAGTTCGATCACCCGGGCGATCTCATCGCCGGCCCGCGCTACCGCAGCGGGCACCGTGGCGTCCTCACGGTTGATCAGCGCCACCAGCTCGCGGGGCGCGAGCGTGTCGATCGCTTGCGTATGGGGGTTGCGGCGCTCGGTGAGCCGCGGGTCGAGATAATCGGTCACGGCCGGCCGGTTGGGCGAGGAGTGTACCAGAGGAGTGTACCAGTCGAAGGATCGGGCTAAATTAGGAGCAGTCACTCGTCAGGGGCAACCTCTTCCCCATCTGCGCTCCCCTCATCCCGAGGTTTCCGTGCGCCTGATTGCTCGTGTGCTGTCCGCTGCTTTGCTCTCCGGCCTGGCCGCCTGCAGTTCGCAACCTGCGGCCACCACCACTGTCACACCCGCGCCGGCCAGGACCGCTGCGGCGGTCGCCAGTCTCCCCTCCAGCGGGCCGCTGATCGCGCCCAAGTGGCCGTTCACCGGCAAGGCCCGGGTCCAGGAGGGCGCTCACGCGATGGTCGTCTCCGGCAGCCCGCTGGCGAGCCAAGTGGGGCGCGACGTGCTGGAGAAGGGCGGGAACGCCGTGGATGCCGCGGTAGCGGTGGGCTTTGCACTCGAAGTGGTCCACCCCGAGGCGGGCAACATCGGTGGCGGCGGATTCATGATCATCCGGCCGGTAGACGGCCCGGCCCGGGCGCTGGATTACCGCGAGGAGGCGCCGGGCAAGGCCACCGCCGACATGTACGTGGACCAGCGGGGCGACCCGACCAGTCTGAGCATTACCGGCGCGCTGGCGGCCGGCGTGCCGGGCTCGGTGGCGGGGCTGATCGAAGCCCATCGCCGGTACGGGCACCTGCCGCTGGCGGACGTGATCGGACCTGCCATCAAGCTGGCGGCTGACGGCTTCGTGGTCGACAGTTTCCGGAGCCGGTCGATCGACAACGCGCGCGATCGCCTCTATCTGTTTGCGGGCTCGCGCCGCACCTATCTGCCTGACGGCCACGCACCGGCGCCGGGCAGCGTTTTCAAGCAGCCCGATCTGGCGCGGACGCTCACCGCAATTCGCGACAGCGGCGCCGCCGGGTTCTACAAGGGTTGGGTGGCCGATTCCATCGTGGCCGAAATGCAGCGAGACGGCGGAATCATCAGTCACGAGGATCTGGCCAACTACAAGGCGATCTGGCGTGACCCGATCACGATCCACTACCGTGGCAACACGATCTACTCGATGCCGCCATCATCTTCCGGCGGCACCACCATGGGCGAAATCCTCAACATCATGGAGGGATTCGATCCTCTCCCGCGGTTCGGCTCCCCCGAGCTGATCCATCTCGAAGCCGAAGCGATGCGCCGCGCCTTTACCGACCGCAACACCGAGCTGGGCGACCCCGCCTTCGTCAACAATCCGATCGATCATCTCCTCTCCAAGCGTTACGCCGACAGCCTCCGCCGCCAGATCCAGGACACGGCGACGCCGACGCCCGCGTTCAACCCCGAACTGCGCGATGGCCCCAACACCACCCATTACTCGGTGGTAGATGCGCAGGGCAACGCGGTGAGCGTTACGACGACGCTCAACAACAGCTACGGGAGCGGAGTAACGGTTTCGGGTGCCGGATTCCTGCTGAACGACGAGATGGACGACTTTGCGTCCGCCCCGGGCAAACCCAACATGTTCGGGCTGGTGCAGGGCGAAGCCAACGCCATCGTGCCCGGCAAGCGGATGCTCTCTGCCATGACACCAAGCATCGTGGTGGACCCGCAGGGCAAGCTGCTGATGGTGGTCGGCACGCCGGGCGGGCCCCGGATCATCACGATGGTGTACCATGTGATTTCCAACGTGCTGGATCATCACATGACCTTACCCCAGGCGGTCGAGGCGCCGCGGAATCATCATCAGGCTCTGCCCGATGTGCTCCAACTGGAAGGCGGCGGGTTCTACCCCGCCGTGATCGACAGTCTCAAGGCGCTGGGTTACACGGTGAGCACCCGAGGCCACTGGGGCGACGTCGAGGCGATCATCCGCACCGGTAACGGGTGGCAGGGGGTGAGCGATCCCCGCTACGGTGGAGGCGGCGCCGGGTTCTGATCCGGCAGGCAGGCGCAAGCAAACGGGCCACCTCGATTGGGGTGGCCCGTTTCGCTGTGGTGACCGCCGGTTACTTGCTGGCGGTGAAGCGCTCGTTCAGGGTGATCGTGATCTTTGATCCCGACGGCACCACCACGTCGCGGTCCTTGGTTTCCACCGCGCGCTGGGCACCGACTGCGCCACCGATGATGCCGCCAATTACGGCGCCCTTGGTGCTGCCGCCAAGCACGCGGCCAACCACCGCGCCGGCAGCGGCGCCGGCACCAACCTTGGCAACGTCACCGGCGCCGGTTCCCCGCCCCTGCAGCTGGCTGGTCACATGAGTTGGGGTGGCGTCGACGTTGTAGGTGTTGCCGCCGAACTCGACGTTCGACACCGCCAGAGTCAGGGTGCCGGTGGAATCGCTCTTGTTCTCCGATTCATGAATTGCGGTGATCCGGTAGGTAACCGTTGCACCGGCCGGGATGACCACCTTGCCGGCGCTGTTCTTCACGTCCTGATCCACCGTGGCCGAGATCTGATCGCCCACCTTGTTGGTGTGCGAGGAGATTTCTTCAGTTGTGGTGGTCGCGATCGCGGTACCCGACGCCAGACTGGGCGCAGCGGGCGCGGCCGGCGTTTCGTTCCGGGTTGGAGCCGGACGCTCGGTCCGCGTCGGTGCGGGTTGCGAAGGCCGGCTGGCCGTTTGCCGCCGTTGGGGCGTCGGCGCCGGGGTCGTGGCGGCCGGCGCCTGTGCCGTGTCAGCCGGCCGGTCATTCAGCGCTGCCGAGGTGTCCACCG
>DASSTY010000075.1:0-6573 GCA_035707585.1 Gemmatimonadales bacterium | reverse complement strand
GTACGCGGCTTGAAGAGTTCGGCTTCTAGCATCGGGCGGGGCAGTTCCGTGAACATGTGAACTCGGCGCTGATGCGTACCATATAGTTATTTCGTGCGATAGATCGGAGGAGGCGTGCTGAAGATCCCAGGATGGGCTCTGGTTCTCGTTTGGGGGGCAATCGCGGTCCCGACGTTGACGGCGCAGCAAATACAGCCGCGGCTTCCTGAATTCTCAGTCCTTGATGTGACGCAGCCCGATTCGACCGCCCAAGCGGCGAGTGCTCCCATCCAGCCGGTAGGCCTCCAGCCCACTCTCACTCACCTCGGCGACGATCATGATGGCCACGCCGTCGCGGGGGCTGTGATCGGGGGCCTTGGTCTGGCGGTCGTGGGCGCTCTCGTCGCCGGAACAAGCTGCGGGAATTCGGAGATCCCCCACGCGGAGCACTGCACCATGTCAACGATTGGTGGCGCGCTGATTGGCGGCCTGATCGGGGCAGTTGTAGGTGGCTTCATCGGGTCAACGATCCATGACAATTAGCTCGGTGTGCGGGGGATGACTCTCACCCCGGCACCGCGGCCGATTCCTGTTCCGCCGGCGCGCTGAGCTTCAGCTCCAGCACCCGGAACGCCGCCTGATCGGGAAAGGCCTGCTGCAGCAAGGTGGTCGATACATTGTACACCGGAATCCCGGCCATGGTGCGGCCCTCGGGACAGCCGTGGTGCGCATGTCCGTGCACCACGGCGTCCACCGGGGTCCGGTTGATGGGATCCTCCAGCCGGCTCGATCCCAGAAACGGATAGATCTCTTCCGGCTCGCCTTCCACGGTGGCCTGGATCGGTGAGTAATGCATCACCGCGATCCGCCGCTCGCTCCGGAGCTTGACCAGCGCGGTCTCCAGCTTGAGCGCTTCGTCCAGCGCTTCCCGCACGAACAATTTGATCGCTGCTTCGCCCCAGGCCGCCAGTGCGTAGCGGCCGAACCCGCCGCAGAATCCCTTCACCCCGGCAAACCCGATCCCACGCAGCTCCACCGCATCGCCGTCCAGAATCCTGATCCGGTTCTCGCCGAAAATCGCCTTGAGTTCCTCGGCGTGGCCGGACTCGTGATCGTGATTTCCCAGTACCCCCACCATCGGGATCTTGCACGCGCTGAGCTCGCGCGCCAGGCCGCGGGCCTCCTCCGGCAGGCCGTGATCGGTCAGGTCGCCGGCCAGCACCAGCACCTCCGCCTGACTGGCCGCCTGCGCCAGCATCGGCTGCACCGGCGGGTTGTCGGTCCGCCCGTAGTGCAGATCGGCCACTGCCGCCACTCGCACCGTCGCCTGCGCCATCACACCTCCCGAGTTCGAGGGATCATCTCGGGTTCAAATGGGGAGCGGGGGAGGTGTACTGCGGTGACGGGCGCCACAACGGCATTGGCATGGTCGGCGATATCCTGAGGTTCGTGCCGAGGAGGCCCCATGGGGATGGCCCCGACCCAGGTCGGTGTGGAGACGCCGTCGCACACGTTCTACCGCACCGCGCTCGAGTTGCTCACCCGGTCGGGGATCCCCTTCCTGATCGGCGGAGCCTTCGCGTTCATGCATCAGACCGGCATCGATAAATCCACCAAGGATCTCGACATCTTCGTGCGCCCGGCCGACGTTCCCCGGATCATCGACGCCTGCCGCCGCGCCGGCCTCCATGCCGACCTGGTCTTTTCCCACTGGCTCGCCAAGATCCAGTCGGGCGAGGCCTTCATCGATGTGATCTTCAATTCGGGAAACGGCATCGCCATGGTGGACGAAGGATGGTTCGACCACTCCCGTCCCGCCGAACTGCTGGGCATCCCGGTCCGGATCGCCCCGGTCGAAGAGACGCTCTGGTCCAAGGCCTTCGTAATGGAGCGCGAACGGTTCGACGGCGCCGATGTCGCCCACATCATCCTGGCCCATGGCGGCGACCTCGACTGGAAGCGGATGCTGGACCGCTTTGGTCCCTACTGGCGAGTGCTCCTGGCGCACATCGTTCTGTTCGGGTTCATCTATCCTTCGGCCCGCTCCCAGGTGCCGTCATGGATTACCGAGGAGCTGATGGAGCGACTCCGCGTCGAAACCGGCGAGCCCGACAGCACCGAGCAGGTGTGCTACGGGACTTTGCTCTCCTGGGCGCAGTATCTGGGAGACGTGCTGGGCGGGCAGTATCGCGACGGCCGAATCCGCCCGTACGGCAACCTTACCGCACACGAGGTCGCCCGCTGGACCGCCGCCGACAAGATGTGAGCCGACGCCGGCCGGTGGTTGCTTGAATCCCGCCTGAACTCGTCGCATATTGACGGCATGCGGATCACCACCTGGACCGAATACAGTCTGATCATTTCGATTCACCTGGCCCGCGACGCCCAGGCGGGCAGCGGCCCCACCGCGGCCCGTGAGCTGGCGGAGCAGGAGCGGCTCCCGGCCGATTACGTGGAGCAGATTCTCCTGCGGCTCCGGCGGGCCGGGCTGGTCGAGAGCATCCGCGGCGCCCGCGGAGGGTACACCCTGGCCCGCGCGCCGGAGTCGATCACGGTTCGCGATGTCATGGCGGCCGCCGAGCACCAGACCTTCGAGATGAACTGCGACTCCCACCCGGTCAACGCGGAGCGGTGCAGTCCATCGGCTTCCTGCAGCATCCGTCCGGTTTGGCAGGCGCTGCAACAGCGAATCAACGACCTGCTGGACGGCATCTCACTGGCCGATCTCCTGAAACAGGAGCCGCAGGTCCAGGAGCTGGTGACCCTCGGTTCGGCGGGATGACAACGGATAGTTCGAGTCCCAGCGCCCGGCCGGGATGGTCGGGCGCTGATTGTTTAAAGGTGTCAAGGGATTCCAGGTCGAAACGTCTCCCCTGACAGCAGGCCGTGAGGAGCGAATGACTGCGCTCGATCTGCAGGAACTGGTGCGCTACTCTCGCCATCTTCTTCTGCCCGAGGTGGGGATGGAGGGGCAGGAGCGGCTCAAGTCCGCGCGGATCCTGCTGGTAGGCGCCGGCGGGCTGGGGTCGCCGGCGGCCCTCTACCTCGCTGCAGCCGGGGTCGGCACCATCGGCATCATCGACGCCGATCGGGTGGACGCCACCAATCTTCAGCGCCAGATCGTGCACGGAACGTCGGGCATCGGCCAGCTCAAGACCGAATCGGCCCGCGAGCGGCTGGCCGATCTCAATCCGCACATCACGGTGGTTCCCCACACCTTGCGGCTCAGCTCGGCCAACGCGCTCGATCTGGTGAGCCAGTACGATCTGGTCCTGGATGGCTCCGACAACTTCCCCACCCGTTATCTGGTGAACGACGCCTGCGTCCTGACCGGGCGGCCCTATATCTACGGCAGCATCTTCCGGTTCGAAGGGCAGGTATCGGTGTTCGCGGCGCCGGACGGCCCCTGCTATCGCTGCCTCTTCGCCGAGCCGCCAGAGCCCGGCCTGGTGCCGAGCTGTGCGGAGGGCGGGGTACTGGGGGTGCTTCCCGGACTGGTGGGATCGCTGCAGACGGTGGAGGCGCTCAAGTGGATTCTGGGGGTGGGAACGCCGCTGGTTGGGCGGCTTCTGCTGGTTGACGCACTGGGGGCGCGGTTCCGCGAGCTCACGATCCATCGCGACCCCGACTGCCCGGTCTGCGGCCCCAACCGCACCATCCACCAGCTCATCGACTACGAGGCCTTCTGCGGGGTGCCTCAGGAAGTGACGCCAGAGGGGCGCGATCTCGAAGTGGAGCCGGCCGAGCTGGCCCGGGCCATGGCTGAGGGAGACGATATCCAGATCGTCGACGTGCGCGAACCGGCCGAATGGGCCATCGCCCGGTTGCCGGGCGCCCGCGAAATTCCGCTCGGCCAGCTCGCCGGCCGGCTCGGTGAGCTCGACCCGCGCAAGGAGGTCGTCGCGTTCTGTCATCACGGCGGACGGTCGCTCCGCGCGGTGGAACTTCTGCGAGGGGCGGGGTTCAACGGGGCCAAGTCGCTGGCCGGGGGAATCGATGCCTGGGCGGCGTCGGTCGATCCGACCCTGGCCCGCTACTGATTATCGCAGAATCGGGGGGAGGGGCCGGCAGTCAGCGCATCCGGAAGGCGCGCGGCCAAGCAGTTCGCGTCGGAAGGATGGTACGAGGAGCTTCCGCTGGCTGTCGGTACCCCCACACACAGAGACCCCGGCCATGATTGGCCGGGGTCTCATGCCGAAGGCGGGACTCGAACCCGCACGGGCTTGCGCCCACTGCGCCCTGAACGCAGCGCGTCTACCAATTCCACCACTTCGGCGAGCGCGAGAGTCTAGCCGATTTCTCATCGATGGTCAAGCGGGCCGTTGCTTCTCGCGATCCCGTGGCCTATCATTTGCTTTCCGGACCGGTCCATGACAGCGAATTCCTCTTCCCACGACGATCGTCGGCGTACCGTTGCCCGGAACCCCCGGGCTACGCACGATTATCACATTCTGGAAACGTGGGAAACCGGAATCGTCCTGTCCGGCACCGAGGTCAAGTCATTGCGTAACGGAAAGGCCTCGATCAAGGAAGCCTACGCCCGGCTCCGCAATGGAGAGGTGTTTCTGGAAGGGATGAACATCACGCCATACGAACAGGGCAACCGCTACAATCACGATCCGGTGCGGAGCCGCAAGCTGCTGCTGCACCGCAAGGAAATCGAGCGGCTGATCGGCGCCGTGGAACAGAAAGGCCTCGCCCTGGTTCCACTGGAGCTCTACTTCAGCCGCGGCCGGGCCAAGGTTGCGCTTGCGCTCGGGCGGGGCAAGAAGCAGCACGACAAGCGGGAAGATCTCAAGCGCCGTATTGCCGAGCGCGAAGTCGCCCGCGCGTCGTCGCTCAAGGGGCGGCTGTGATCGGTTTGCTTGCGCTGGTGCTGCTGGCGAGCGCCGCTCCGGCTCCGGCCGGTTCTCCCGCCACGCTTACCGTGGCCAGTGCCCGCGGCGAAGTGCGCCTCCCGGTTCGCGCCGATTCCACCGGCGTACCACTGGTATCGGCCGGCGGGTTGGCCAGTGCGCTGGCTGGCTCCCTGGAACTCGACGGCGATTGGGTGGAGATGACGGTCGCCAGCGAGTCATTCCGTTTTCTCCTGGGCGCGCCGCTCTACGTGATCGGCGACTCGGCGGCGCCACTGGCCGCCGGCGCTCGGCTCCTCCGTGACTCCGTTTTCATTCCGTTTCAGTTCGCGAGCGAAGTGCTGCCCCACGTCGCGGGCTCCCATTTCCGCTACGACCCCGATACCGCGCGCCTCACCGAAACCGCACCGGTGCGGGTTACGCACGTTGCCGCTGCCACTCCGGAACCGAAGCGCCTGCCCAGCGGGCTGCTGCCGGGCCATCTGGTAACGATCGATGCGGGGCACGGCGGTGTCGATCCCGGGAACCCCGGGCTGTTCTTCCCGCGCGGTGTTCACGAAAAGGACGTAACGCTCCAGATCAGTCTCAAGCTGCGCGACGAACTCCGGAAACGGGGCGTCGCGGTGCGAATGACTCGCACCACCGATACGCTGATCGCGCTGGGCGACCGCGGTAAGTACTGCGCCGAGGGCTGCGATCTCTTCGTGAGCATCCACATCAATTCGCTGCCGCGGCGCCCCGGCTACCAGTCGGTGCGCGGCTTCGAGACCTACTTCCTGGCCGAAGCCAAGACCGAAGATGCCGCCCGGGTAGCCCGGATGGAAAACGACGCGATCCGCTACGAACCGCCGACCCAGCAGTCGGCTTCGCTCAGTGGGCTCGATTTCATTCTGAAAGATCTCCAGACCAACGAACATCTCAGGGAATCGGCCCATGCGGCCGAGCTGATTCAGGAATCGCTGGCCCAGGTGCACGGTGGCACCAACCGCGGAGTCAAACAGGCGGGGTTCATGGTACTCACCACGGCCAGCCGCCCCGCGGTGCTGGCCGAACTGGGCTACAGCACCAATCCGGCAGACGGCAAGCTGCTGACCGACCCGGTCCGGCAGCGCCGGCTGGCGTCCGCGCTGGCCGATGCGATCGTATCCTATCTCCTGGATTATGAGCGGAAGACGGGACAGAGCTCCGAGCTGAGTCGAGGCGCCCGGTGAAACGTCTCTGGGTGGCGGCGCTGCTGCTGGCAGCCGGATGCGTCTACTACAACGGCATGTACAACGCGCGCCGGCTGACCGGGGCCGCCGAAAAAGCCGAACGCGAAGGCCGCACCCTCGATGCCAGCAGCTACTGGGGGCAGGTGGCGGTCAAGGCCGAGTCGGTCATCGTCAAGCACCCCGATAGCAAGTGGGCCGATCTCGCACTGCTCCTGCGCGGACGCGCACTGGCCAACATGGGGCAGTGCGGCCAGGCGATTCAGCCGTTGGAGCGCGCGCTCGCCCGGCTGACCGATCCCGAGCAGCACGAACAGACCGTCCTCACGCTGGCGCGCTGTCGCCTCGAGCTGGGTGACTCAGCCGCGGCGACGGCAATGTACGCCGGTCTCATCAACAGCCAGACTCCCGCGCACCGGCGCACGGCACGGCTCCAGTACGCCGGCGCGCTGATCGGCCAGCATCAGTACCAGCAGGCGCTCACCGTACTCGACTCCGTTGGCGGCAGAGAGGCGCGCGCGCTCCGGGTC
>DASSTY010000074.1:0-2097 GCA_035707585.1 Gemmatimonadales bacterium | reverse complement strand
CGCCTTTGCCGATGCGCAGCAGCGCTTTGCCTGGCCCCGCGAACGCCGCGCGCTGGACGACATCGTGATCCTGCTGGGCAGCGGCGACGCCGGCCCGGTGGAAGACGTGCTCCGGGTATGCTGAACTCGCTGGCTGGATCGGCTCGGCCGCTGGCGCTGCTGCTCCTGCCGCTGCTGGCCGTTGCCGGAGCGGGAGCGGGCCGCAGCGACGCTCCGTGCATCCGGCTCACCCATGCCGGCACGCAGGTGCAGGGCGACGTCCGGATCTGCCCCGGCCGCTACCGGATTCCCGATCCGTCGGAGAGCGGGGTCATCATCATCGCATCGGGCAGCACCCGGCTCGATCTGAACGGCGTCACCCTCGAGAGCGGCGATTCGCTGGCGAGCAGGTTCGTGGGGATCGGGGTGCTGAGCCGCGGGGTGGAGCACGTCACGATTGCCGGCGGCACCATCCGGGGGTACCGCTACAACATCCGGATCGAAGGCGGCCGCAATCATCGGATCAGCGAGATCAACCTCTCGGGCTCCCGCACCCAGCGGCTCTGGTCCACGCCGGATACGTATGACGAGCGCGACTGGCTCGACATCTTCGAACCCGACACCTTCGAGCAGTACGGCGCCGGGCTCTACCTCAAGTGGACCGATGGCGCCAGCGTCACCGGGGTGACCGCCACCGGCGCCCAGAACGGAATCGCGCTGTTCGGCGCCCGCAATTCCTACCTGGCCGACAACGATGTTTCGGAGAACTCGGGGTGGGGAATCAGTCTCTGGTCCAGCGCCCGCAACACGATCGTCCGCAACGACGCCCACGATGTGGTGCGCTGCGAATCGCCCAACTACAGCCGCGGCTGCGATTCGGCGGCGCTGCTGCTGCGCCAGCAGAGCGATTCCAATTTCATCGCCGACAACAACCTGTCTGGCTCGGGCGACGGATTCTTTCTGAGCGGCCAGCGTCCGCAGGTGCGCCCCTCAGCGGGCAACGTGGTGATCCGCAACAATGCGTCGGGGTCGTATCACAACGCCTTCGAATCGACTTTCAGCTGGAACAACACCTTCCTGGAAAATCGGGCGGACAGCTCGGCCTACGGTTTCTGGCTGGGGTACTCCACCGGCTCGACGGTGCAGGGGAACACGATCATCGGGTCGCGCGAGGCGGGGATCGCGATCGAGCACGGCAGCGACAATCTGCTCGCCGCCAACGTGATCATCGGCGGGCGGCTGGGGATTCACCTCTTCGCTCCCCACGCCGGAGACGATCCCAGCCGCGGCTATCGAATCGACGACAATGTGCTGGCCGCCCTCGATACCGGGATCGTGCTGGAGCGAACCGGCCAGAGCCGGATCCGGGGCAACGTGATCGACGGCGTCACCGATGGCTTGGTGATCGACGCGGCGGGGCACGCCACAACCGTCACCGGCAACATCTTCCTGCGAGCCACCGGATGGTGGATCGTGGCGCCGGATCTGGCGGCGGGCGGCAACTACTGGGCGGCGCCGAGCGCCGACAGCACCAGCAGCCGGGTGAAGGGGAGGATCAGTGTGCTTCCCTGGAAACCTGCCAGCGCGGCGGGCTACTAGCCGATCACCTCGGCAGCGGTGGAGCGGAGGTCGCGGAGGTTGAACGGCTTCTGAACCCAGCGAAGCGCCGGATCGGCCGCCAGATCTGCCGGCGGCGGCATCCCCGGCTCCGACGCCACCACCAGGCGCTCCCGCCACTCCGGCCGGCTCCGCAGCAGCGCCGACACAAAGAGCTCGCCCGAATCCGCCGGCGTGCCGGCGTCGGCGATGATCAGATCGTAATCGGCGTCCGCTGCCAGACCGAGCGCGCCGTGCCCGCCTCGGCTCACTTCGACTTCATACCCCTCGGTGCTGAACAGCGCGCTGATCAGCCGATGCACCGCCGGGTCTTCGTCCACCACCAGAATGCGGCGCGGGCCCGGCTCGGGCGCGGTGCCATTGTGGGGCGGCTCAGTCGCCATCTCCGCCGTCGCTGGTTCGTTGCACGCCGGAAGTACCACCGTGAACTCGGCGCCGCCCTCGGGAACCGGCTGGAACGACAGCCGCCCGCCGTGTGATTCAACCAGCCCATAGCTGAGC
>DASSTY010000073.1:0-3905 GCA_035707585.1 Gemmatimonadales bacterium | reverse complement strand
TACCGTTTCTCGTTTCTCGCTTCCCGCCCTCTGGCATAGTGCCGCCGCGCCTTGGCGCGGTTGCCGCACTCCTCCATGGTGCACCACCGCCGGCTCCGGTTCTTGCTGAGGTCCAGGAAGATCCACCGGCAATCGTCCTGGCCGCACTCCTTGAGGCGCGCAACCTCGGAACTGCTCAGCAGCTCTGCCGCCGACCAGGCCAGCGGCCAGAGAATCCAGTCGAGCCGGCTCGGCTTCTCCGCCCAGGTCCAGCAGAGCCCATGATCGGTTGATTCCAGCCGGCGCTTCTGCAGCCCCTCTTCCAGAATTCCGTTGAGCACCGCCAGCGCGTGGGCGGGCGGATTGCGCCGCTCGATCTGCGCGGTAAAGAGCCCAAACAGCGCTTCGCGGAGCGCACGCGCATGCGCCAGCGCTTCGGCCGCTTTCCGGGGATGCTCCCGCGCAGAGGCGGCGAGCCGGCGGGCCTCGCTCTTTCCGAACAGCTCCACCCGTACCGCCCACACCAGCAGGTCATCGAAGCTGTTGAGCAGCTCGCGCGGCGGGTCCACCGTCCGGTCGCTCAGCGTATTGACGAAGTCCACCGCCGGCCGCCCGCCCACCAGCGCCATGTTGGCCACGGTCCGGACCCCGGATGGGGGATTGTTCACTGTAACCTCCAAAACGGTATTGACAGGTTAGACGCCCTGTCTTACTGTATAACCGTCGTCTGAATTATTGATGGTTAGGTAGCGAGACGCAAGGAGGGGGTTATGAGCAGGCTGGCGCGGTGGTGGTCACTCTGGACGGCAATTGCCGGCCCGCTGGGCCGCGGCGGATGGAGGTAGCGGTATGATCGCACGAACCTGGCGCGGCGCAGTCGCCGCCCAAGATCTGGATGCCTACCTCGAGGTGCTGGATCGCACCGGTGTCGCCGAGTGTAAAGCTACGCCCGGCAATCGCGGAGTCACCGTGCTCACGCAGCCGCGCGAAGACGTCGTCGAAATCCTCTTCATGTCATTCTGGGATGATCAGGACGCGGTGCGCGCCTTTGCGGGCGAGGAGTTCAGCCGGGCGGTGTTCTATCCGGAAGATGAGCGCTACCTGGTGGAGAAGGATCTCCATGTAGATCACTGGACGGTGCAGCGCAGCTGAGCTGGCGCGGCATCACGCCCGGCGGAGCATCTCGCGCATGATGAGCACATCGGCACGATCCTGCGGGCGATCGGCCGCTTCCTTCGAGCGGATGATGTCGGCCAGACTGGCCGCCTTGAGCGTCGTTCCGAACACATCGAACGCCACCGCTCCCCGCACCAGGTCGTCATAACCCTCCGTTCCGCTCGGCTTGAACGCCAGGTCGAGCCGCCCGGCGCTGGTCACCAGATTCCAGAGTGATGAACGCGCCAGCGTTGCCGCGCTGCAATCGAACGGAAGACCTTCGGGAATCGATTCGGTGTACACCCTGGCATCGAGCTCGCGCAGTGCGGCCGCCAGACGCTCGAGGTTCGCTCGATCGGTGGCGGGTGCAATGTCGGCGTCGGCGGTGAGGCGCGGGAATCCCTGGAGCCGGGCGGCCGCCGCGCCGATCAGCACATACCGGACGCCGTGTCGCGCCAGCGTGGAGATGAGCCGCTCGGGGTCGAGCGGTGCGACCGCGCCGTGATCCGGGCTATCAGACACGACGCGCCGCGCTGAAGAATCGATCGGCGTTGCCGAGTTCGCGGAGCCGGTCTTCGGGTGTGAGCCGAAGGATCCGGGCGACATCGTCGAGCATGTGAGACTGTTCCGCCGGAAGGGGACTCAGCTCCACCCGTGCCTCGAACCCGGCGGCGGAGAGGAGCCGGGTCAATGTAGCGGCCGACGGGCTGGTCTGTCCCGCCTCGATCCGGGCAACTACCGACTGGGCAGTGGCCGCGCGACGGGCAAGCTCCCGCTGGGTAAGCCCAGCGCGGCGCCTGGCGGAGCGGAGCAGGGTAGCAGGATCAGGGTGATTCATGGAATCATGATAGCCGATAGGCTATCACGAGTCAAGCGCGTCACGACCTCCCTTGGTCCGGCCGGAGCTCTGCCATTGCCTTCTTCGCCTCGGTCACCCGAGGCTGCAGCTCGGGGTCGGCGTTCTTCCAGAGGTTCACCAACCGCCCGTAGTAGCGCATCGCCCGCGTGGTGTCGCCGATGTCCTGATAGAGCTGGCCCAGGCGAAGGAGCGCCGGCCCCATATAGATTGGGTCGGCTTGGCCGTGTCCGATCCCCGCCATCTCGGCGTACTGGGTGAGATACTTGCGCGCCGAGTCGGCCTGGCCGGTTCGATCGAAGGCCCGGCCCAGGTTGAGAGAGAGCCAGAGAGGGCCCTCGTACGCCGGCAAACCGTCGGCGCCGAAGTCGGCGCGGCGATAGTAGACAATGGCGCTGTCCATCTTCCCCTCCGCCATTGCGGCGGCACCGTTCACCCACATCATCCAGATGTACTCACGCCTCTGGCCCAGCGAATCGAGCCGCGCCATGTGCCGGCTCATCAGCGACCGCGCCTTTGCCGCATCCCCCAGGAGCGCGTACTCCAGCGCCACGAACTGGCTCAAGTCGCGCCCAGCTGGCTGAGACTCCACGGGGTAAGCGCGCACGGTGGAGTCGAGCAGGGCGATCGCTTTGGTACGGTTGCCCAACAGCTCACCATCCACCCTCGCGTGCCAGAACGCGGGGGTATAGCGATCCAGGGTATCGCCACGAATCCGTGCCGTCGCATCCACTCCCTGCGAGTAGGCCAGTTCGGCCTGGCGCACCCGGCCTCGCAGGAGCAGCACGTTGGCCAGCGCTATCAGCGACCGGCCGCGATCGAATGCCGGGCCCGAATCAACCATCACCCGGGCCACCTTCTCGGCGCCGTCATAGTCGTGGCGGATCAGCAGGTCCCCGTAGCGTAGTCTACCAACCGGGAAGGGAATGCTGTCGCGCTCCACCTCCGCCATTATCGAGTCGAACGCGGTCTGCCGCCCCGAGGCCGAGTACAGGGTAGCCAGGTTGACGAGCATCGTGCCATTGCGCGGCTGCCGCGCAATGGCACGGCGAAGCATCGGCACGGCGTCCTCATAATCCCGGATATCGGAGAGCGCAAGCGCCAAACTGTTCATTGCATCGAGGTTGGTGGAGTCGAGCTCGACTGCGCGCCGGAACGCGGTAATGGCCTTTCTGCGGTCGTGTACCACCAGCCAGTAGTACGCCCCCTCCACGTTGGCGCGCTCGCGCTCGGGCAGCCGATTGCGCAGCTGGAAGCTCCGGGTCAACGCCGCTTCGGCGGCTGCTTCGGAACCGGCACCACCGAGCGTCGACAGCGAGTAGGAGAGCTGGACCCAGGCCATTGCGAACGTGCTGTCCTGCCGGACGGCGTCGCGAAAGTGCTGGATCGCCGCCGGGTAGTCGCCCCGCACGTCATTGGCGAAAAGGCCGTCGGTATAGCTCTTGAGTGCATCGAGTGACGCGGTGGTGACCTGATCCAGACGGGGCGCCGCCTGCACTGATTTGAGCGACTCGCCGATCTTGCGGCGGAGCGACTTGGTGACCCGGTCCACCGCCGGGATGAGGTCTCCCGCATCCCTGGCCGACTCGGTGTACGACGCCAGATCGTTACCGGTCGTCGCCTCTACCAGCCGCTCGGTGATGACGTATCCCGATCCCGCCGGAACGATGCTCCCCGTTACCACTGCCTTGGCGCCGGCTCGCTGTGCGATTTCCCGTGCGGTGGCGTAATCCACCCGCGCGGTATCGGGCTTCTGCATCAGCTCCAGCGTGGCGACCACCGCGTCGGTCGGCATCACATGAACCGCGCTGCTCTGCAGCAGGTTGGCCTTGACCGCCTCGGCGATGGTGCTTCCCAGCGACGAATCGGTACCGGCGTCGAATGCCGCAACCACCACTCGGTCAGTGGCCGAGAG
>DASSTY010000072.1:0-16786 GCA_035707585.1 Gemmatimonadales bacterium | reverse complement strand
TCAGAATCTTCCGTTCGCGCTGGAGACGCTCACTCGCACCACCCTCCGCAACATCGTCGGTGACATCGAGCTCGACCAGACGCTGGCGAGCCGAGATGTGATCAACAAGAAGATGCGCGAGGTGATCGAGGAGGCGTCGATCGGCTGGGGTGTCGATGTGACGCGGGTGGAACTCCAGGCGATCGATCCGCCGCGGGACATTCAGCAGTCGATGGAGCTGGTGATGCGGGCCGAGCGGGAGCGGCGCGCCGCCGTCACCACCGCCGAAGCCAACAAGCGCTCGGCGATTCTGGAAGCCGAGGGCGTGCGCGAATCGCAGGTCCAGCGGGCGGAAGGCGAGAAGGACGCCTCGATTCTCCGGGCGCAGGGCCTGGCTCAGGCGCGGCTGGCGATGGCGCAGGCGGAGGCCGAAGCGATCGAGCGGATCGCGGCGGCGCTGCCGGAGGGCCAGGCGGCGATGTATCTGCTGGGGCTCAAGTACCTCGAAGCGCTGCCGCAGGTTACCAAGGGGGCCGGCAGCACGATCTTCCTGCCCTCCGAGGCGGCGGGAGTGATGGGTGCCATCGGTGGTTTGCGCGAACTGCTCAACCGGGTCGGCGCGGCCGACGCGGCGGCGGCTGGCGCCGGCACCACCGCCCGTAGCGGAAACAGTCACGCCGCACGGCCCAACGTGACGGCGGTGCTCGGCAAGCCGCTCCCGCCGCTGGCCGATTCCGACGACGCGGGGAATAGCTGATCTTGGCCAGGATTACCCGAGAGCGTGCCGAGCGGATTGCCCGGGCGCACGCCTGCGATCAGTGCGGCGAGTACAGCTATAAGCGGCTCACCGTGAAGCCCGCACTGCCCGATCAGCGGGCGGCGCTCGGCGTCGCCTGGCGCGCCACCAAGGTCTGCGGCGTATGCGGCGTGGAGGAGGAGCTGGGGATCAGCGACGAGGGGGAGATTTTGTACGCGGGGTAGTGCGGCCGCCCAGCGCCCCTGGCAGCTAGCGACTAGCAGCTAGCGACTAGCGACTAAATTCAACATCCGCCGCCGCACCACCTTGGCTCCATCTGGCCCTTCCACCGTAACCTCAAGTTCGTATTCGCCGGGTTGCAGCGATCCCAGTGAAATCGTACGCCGGTACGCCACCGTCGACTGGCCCGGCTGATCGTCGAACGACACCTTCACCCGCTCGCTGGAACCGGGATTGTAGCGTCGGTGAATCTCGAGCTCCGCCCGATAGCGCTGCCCCGGCCGGAGCCCGCCGGCCTGATAGTACACCGTGACGTCGGCACCTGATGGAATCACGCCCAGCGGATCGAGCGGAATCTGATCCGAATCGAGGGTGACCTGCTGGGTGGCACCCGCGTAGCCCAGCACCAGGTCGCTCAGCGTGAGCTGCGGGCCGTTGAGCGCCGGTACGGTAATCGTGTCGGGAGCAAGAGCAACGCCGCTTTGCCCCGTCTGGTCCGCCAGTACTGTATGAATGAGGTAGCGGCCGGGAGGCAGCGGCACAGCGGTCTGGCCGGTCAGGTACTGCTCGTCGGTGAGCGGCACGGAGGTAACGAAGTTGCGCACCGTGTCACGCTCGATGACCTGCCCGTTAGCCAGCTCTTCAATGAGAAACCGGAACCGGAGTGGGTAGGCGACACCCCGCACCGGCGCATGATCCAGCGGCGTCAGATAGTTGGCCCGCACGGCGAACGTAAGAAGAGCACCCGCGCCTTCCGGCGAGAGATGCCCGACCCCGTACGTCTGAATGACCGCGTCCAGCCGATGAGCAAACCGCAGCGGGAACGCGTCGGTGGTCGTCCCGATCCGAACCGCCTCGAGGTTACGCTCGCGCTCCTCTTCCAGCATCTCCGCCCGAACCTGCCCGCCCCCGTGCTGGAGCTCGAAAGCGAGTTGCTCGTACCGCGGATCGAGCTGACTGCGCGACGCGTACAGCGGGCTGAAGTAGACCAGGTGCTCCTGGAGGCGGGTCGGTGCCGTCACGCCAACGAAATGAAAGATCAGCTCGCCCGATGGCGTGAGATATTTCCATGATTCATTGGCCGGCACATTGGGTCCGGCATAGGTTGCACGCTGATCCGGCTCGCCGTAACGAATGTAGATCACCCCGCGATCATCGAGCAGGATCTGATCGGGATGATACGCATTCAGCAGAGATTGACTGGTGGCCTGCGCATATAGAGACCCGGTCGCATCGGGCGATGCGAGAGATGATCCGTTCCCGGCTAATGGCCGCGTGTCGCGTGAGCGCTGCGGCTCGGCTCCGCCCGGGAGCACGTCGAACTTCAGCGTGCTCTCCTCGCGCAGCCGCGCATCGGGATCGTTGCCCCAACTGAGCCGCGGATTTCGCTGGTTCGATTCCGGCGTCGCGCGAAAATGGGCGAAGGCGTACACCAGCCGGCGGTAGTGCTCGGCCAGCCTTTGGCCCAGACTGCGGCCCGATTTGGCGTCGCGCTCACCCCAGAAGTGCGTGATCCAGCGGCCCACGCTGTCGGCCTGCAGGCTGTCGAACGCCGCTTGCTCACTCGGCGACATGATCCAGACGAGATCAGCACGGAGCAGCCGCCGGGCCGGTGGCGATCCAGCATGACGGACCGCCATCTGATAATACGTCGCCGCCTCGGCCGGGCGTCCCAGCGCGGAGAAGGTTCGCGCCAGTTCGATACCACCAACACCCGAATCGCCGCCCACCGCCAGGAAGCGCTGCAAGACGACCGCCGCCGCGCTATCATCGCCGACGCTGTGGGACACTCTGGCCAAGGCCAGAAGTGCCGCGGGGGTGGGATGCGCGGCCGTTGCCCGCCGAAGATAAGGCAGAGCCAGCTTGCCCTGGGGTTGGACCACCTGCCGCAGAACGGTTTTCCCCAGCAGCTCGGCGGCCTGCATGTTGGTGGGATCGGCATCAAGCGCACGCATGAATGCATCGCCGGCACCCAACAGGTAATCGCTGCCGATTCGCTGATAGGGTCCTTCCTTTGGAGGAAAGCCGCCGTCGAAGAGCGCCAGCTTGGCCTGGACCAGAGCAATCCAGGGAGCCGGCCAGTCATCGCGCGCATCGGCCGCGCGGGCCAGTTGGCGCAGCGCTTCGTCTAGCGGGGTGCGGTCGTGAGCCACCTCACCCAAGCGGGTAAGGATCAGGCCGAGCCGGAGTTGGGATGCGGGGCTGCTGGGGAGGTCGGCGGCGCGGGCGCGGAAGGCTTCGAGCAAATCCGGGCTGGAAATACCGGCAAGGGAGTCCTGAAGCGAATCGGCTGACGAGGCGCCCGCATTGGCCTGGGCGAGGCCAACAGATGGCGTCAGGAAGAACAGCCCTATAGCAACGAGACCTGCGGCTCGGCATACCATGGCGGCCTCCTTGCCAGCGGCGCCGGTGTCCCAGGGGAGACGAATGCCAACACCAATCATTCACGCGCGAACAGAACTCGGTCGCACAAGGTGCGCAGGTTTACGCACCGTCCAGCGGCTTAACGATAACCGTTCCGGGTTCCGGGCCCGCTATCGTGCCGCATGGCCCCTTGCGCCCTCCCTACGCCGAGCCGAACGTTATGGGCATGCCGAACACCGCGGAACGCTGGACCGCCACGCTGGTGCGGGCGCTGCCGGACGACGGCCGGCGCTACGAGCTCATCAACGGCGAACTGGTGGTGACCCCGGCGCCGCGCGGAATCCACCAGGTTGCCATAGCCGAGCTGATGCAGCGATTTCACCAGGCCCTGGCAGGGTCGGCGGTGCACATGCTCCATTCGCCGGCAGACCTGGCCCTGGGCGAAGATGAAATCCTCCAACCCGATCTGTTCGCCTATCGCACCGCCACCGGCCGCGTACTCAGCGACTGGAGCGACATTACCGCGCTGGTGCTGGCCATCGAAGTCCTCTCTCCTTCCAGCGCCCGCTACGACCGCCAACTCAAGCGCCGGCGGTACCAGCGAGCCGGTGTGCCGCAATACTGGATCGTGGACCTCGATGCCCGGCTGATCGAACGGTGGCGCCCTGAGGACGCCCGCCCGGAGATTCTGGCTGAGCGGGTCACCTGGGAATCGGGAGATGGCGCCGCCGTAGATCTTGATCTGGAACAGTTTTTCCGCGTGGTCTGGGGCGAGTAGGGTCACGACCCGCCCGAATCGTCCTTGTCCTGCATCACTTCCCCCAGCTTCAGCGCCTCGATGTCCGCCTTGTGCTTCCGGACAAACTCCAGATTCGCCGGATTCATGTTGTAGGGAATCTTGATCTCGCTCTTCTTGCCGGCCTGCTCCTGCGCATCCTGCACGCCGGCCAGCATCGCGGCCTGGAAGTAGGCCATGCTGGCAAGCATGTAGTCGCGTGAGGTGATACCGGCCTTCCTGAAGGCAGCCCTCATCGGCGGGATCTTGTCCATCCGCGCCGCCATCTCGAGCAGACTCTCGTTGTCGTTCGATTCCTGATCGGCCCACTTGGTGGAATCTTCGGGATGGGCCATCATGTACGCCTTCATGTTGACCATGGCATCCCGCAGCTTCTCCAGCTTGTCCATCGTCAGCGTGTAATTCTTGAGGGCGATGTCATCCGCCGTCATCTTGTGGGCTGACTGACCGGCCACCGGCGGCGCGACCGCCAGCACGGCGCAGGTGATCCCGGCAAACGCCAGGGCAACTCGGCTTCGCATATCGTGCTCCTTGATCGTTGAGTCTTCGGTTCACATCCTGACCAGTTCAACCCGGCGGTTCTGCTGCCGGCCCTCCGGCGTATCGTTCGACGCCACCGGCTTGCTCGCGCCATAGCCCTTGGCAATCAGCCGGCCACCATCCACTCCGTAGGTCGACACCAGTGCTGCCCGGACCGATGCGGCGCGCTGTTCCGAGAGCATCTGATTGCTGGCGGCACTTCCCACGTTGTCGGTATGGCCTTCGATCGTGAGCTTGAGATCGGGATGCGCCTTGAGCATCTCGGCGATTTCGCGCAGTGTGCCGGACGACTCGGGACGCAGTCGGTCGCTGCCGGTATCGAAGTAGATCCCCTGCGTCGCCACCCGGCCGGTGGATGCCAGTGCATCGTACAGCTTCTTGCCGCCGGCCATCACCCGGATGTTGCCGATCAGCGCCGGCTCGCGCTCGCTTGCACTCACGGCAAAGTAGATCCGGTTGCCGCGGCCGAGATTGGCATTGGGGATGTTGGCGACACGCTTGTCATCGAGATAGACCTTCACGTAGTGGCCGTCCACCATGATCCGGACCGGAAACGGCTGCTTGCCAAGATCGTGGCTCACGTTCGAGGTCGACTGCACCTTGCCGCCGCTCACGCCGCCATCGGTGGGGCTCACCTCCACGAAGTTGACCGGCCCCTCGCCCGGCAGGCCGTTGAAATACACATCGGTGTTCCATCCGCTGGCACCCGTGAAATCGAACTCCAGGGTGAACTGCTCCGGCAGCGTGTCTGGCAGCGGCACGTAGAATCCGCCGAAGCTGGTGCCGCGCAGGTAGCGATTGCCCTGCCATTCAGCCACTTCGAAGTTGCCGCGCACCAGCTCCAGACGGCGAGGGAAATTCCCGACCTCATCGTGGCTGAAGTCGTCCACGAAAATCGGTGTGTCGCCCGGCTTGAAATCGTAGTTGACGTACGCCCCCTTACCGGGATCGGGCGGTTCGGCCGACGCGGCGGGGGATGCGACCTCGGCCCGGCTGCCACTGCCGGCGCTGCTCGAAGCACCGTCGGCGGCCGGCGCGGCGTCGGCCGAACCGCAATCCGCAACGCCAGCCGCGCACTGCGCCGACGCATCGGCCTGGTCTACCGCCGCCTGGGCCGCTTCGTCGGTGTGCTGGTCGACTTTCTGTTCCACCTTCTGCTTGATCTTGGACTTCAGCTTGCCAAACTGCGCATGGGCGGGCGGCGCGCCGACGACGAGGAACGCCAATGCCAGGGCCGCAATGCCGGCGAATTTGCAACGCATGGTGAACTCCGGAAAAAGGAGGCTTGACTTGAATCGTCATCCCGAGCGGAGCGGCCGCAGGCCGCGAAGTCGAGGGATCTACTCCGAGATCCTGGCAGCCCGCGGCGTTCGAGCTGTCGGCCGGCTGGATCCCTCGACTCGCTGGCGCTCGCTCGGGATGACGGCGTCGCGGGCATCCCGCCTCACCACCAATCCCAGCGGCACGCGGCGCAGTCCGGTCCACCGATGCGCGCCGGCGGAGTCGCGCACCAGCAGCTGCCCGGAAACTCCCCCATCGAGTGCCACCGCTCGCCGGCACCCCAGCGCGCCCATCAAACCGGCCAGCTCGGGAACGGTCAGCCCGAACGGCACGCCGCCCAGCGCCGAGCCGAGTGCATCGAATCGGGTGAGCAACACCAGGAGATGGCCGTTGGGCAGTTGTCCCAGCGCCAGCCGGGAATCGCGATGGGCCAGGTCGATCGGTAGATCGGGTTGGCGGAGCGCGAGAGGCACCTGGCCATCGCCGGTCAGCAGCGTGGGGTAGGACTGAAACGCCTCCCGCACCCCGGCAGGATGCCGAGGCGACCCCGCGTTCCGGCGTGCCGCCACCGCGCTGTCGTTCTCGAAGTGAACGCTGCCGTCGGTTGCGATCACGACCGCGGTGGCAAGGGGACCGCGCCCAGCCGCGCGATACTCCACGCCAGCGTGCACCACCCACCCCCATACCGCGGCGCCATCGAACTGGCCGGTGTTGAACGCGACCACGGCACTGTCGGGCGCGCGATCCACCGACCAGACGGCCAGACTACCGCCCGGCGCCACGCCATTGGCCAGCTCCAGCGTGACCTGGCCCGGATCCAGCTCGGCGATGATGGCCCGGGTGCGCCACGCCTCGCCCGCGCCGGACAGTTCCAGCTCACCCCATCGGTAGCCGGGCCCGCCCTGATGCCACTGCACCGCCTGGAGCACCGGTCGGCTTGGCGCCGTCCAGCGGGCCGGCGCGTCGCCGGCCCGCCAGAAGGTGGTCCACCCGGCGGGGCCGCGCACGGCAAGCGCGCTCGTGGTGGAGGGCGTGCTGGCCGTTCCACCGGGGGCGCCGAGCAGAACGACGCCCGCCAGGGCCGCCCATCTCAGTGCTGCTGGCATTTCTGCATCGCCGCCTGGGCCTTGGCCGAGTAGGCCTGGCTCAGGGCGATCATTTTCTGGGTGTCTCCCGCCTTCTGGGCGGCTTCCAGTTCTGACTTGAGCTTTTCCTGGTAAGCCTCGGAGATTTCGCCCTCCATGCAGCTCTGCTGCTTATCGGCAGCGGCCTCGACCTGCTTCTGGTGTTCCTCTTCCTGCCGCTTCTTCTCGATCTCCGCGTCGGTGCGGTAGGGCAATGCATCGGCCCGAGCGAGGGCAACCCGCTGGGCGCGAACTGCCGCGAGCTCATCGTCGGTCCAGTCGCCGCCCAGCTTGTCGCGCGGCGGGTTGGGATCGTCCGCGAAGGCCCATACCAGAATCGGCATACGGTCCACCAGAAAGAGCCAGCCGCCCGGAGAGATGTCGTCTCCCGCCGCCTTCCGCATCGCTTCCTGAATTCGGTCGTTGGCCTGGGTCTGAGCCTGCCAGTCGAGGTCGCCGAGACTGGGCTCCGATGCTTGCGCGCCCTCGATTTCCTGTTGGAGCCTGACGGCCTGGTTCCAGTAGGTCGTGTCGTTGGCCTGACGGAACTGGGCGACCAGCTTCCTGTAGCGTTCGGCTTCGGGGCCCACACCCGCCCTGAAGTCGTTCTGCCGGCGAGTAACTTCACGGGACTTGAGCAGCGCCGCGTAGTAGTGGCCGGTCGGGGAATTCTCCTGTGCCATCTTCCGCATCTCCGCCTCCTTGCCCTGGAGCGCGCGGAGATAGGCGGCCACGATCGCCGGGGTGATGACCACCCGCTGGATGCCGACCTGCTGCTGCGACTGCGCCGGCTGCTCCTTCTTGCCGAGAATCTTCTTTTTGAGCGACCCGAACTGGGCCTGGGCCGGTTGGGGAATCAGCGCGAGCAGCAGGAGACAGCTGATCGCACTCCAGCGCCGGCTTCGCGAGCGACGAAAGACCATTGGCGTGCTCCAGAAAAAGTTGGGGACCCAATGAATTGGCGGAGGCGTGCCCGCCAATATGAAGCGCGATCAGCGACTTGGCTAGCACCCGGGGCTCTGGCGGCGCGGGCCGGCGGCGCCTAGTTTCCGCACAACCCGACCAATCTGGCCGCCGCGGTTTACCCTTACTCTGCCGGGGATCGCCGATGGACCACCGCCTGACCCGTCTTGCCCTTACCGGCCTGCTGGCTCTCGCGCCAGGCTGCGCCGCGCACCAAGCCAACCAGAACCAGTCTCCCGCCTCCGAGAACGCGGCCATGAACACCCTGACCCCGGCCGAGCGTGCGGAGGGCTGGCAGCTCCTGTTCGACGGCACCCACCTGAACCACTGGCGGGGCTATCACTCGGACACCTTGCCCTCCGCCTGGCACGCCGAAAACGGCGTTCTTACTAAGGACGTCAGCACCGAAGATCTTGTCTCACGAGACCAGTACGGCAACTTCGAACTCAAGTTCGACTGGAAGCTGACGCCGGGCGGCAACGCCGGGGTGTTCTACCGCGGCACCGAGGAATACGACCACATCTATTGGAGCGCGCCGGAGTACCAGCTCCTTGACGATGCCCGCCACCCCGACGGCAAGAACCGCCTCACCGCTGCCGGCTCCGCCTACGCGCTTTATCCCTCCCCCGCCGGTATCGTCAAGCCGGCCGGTGAGTGGAACTCATCCCGGATCGTGGTCAACGGCGCCCATGTGGAGCACTGGCTCAACGGCACCAAGCTGCTGGAGTACACCCTCTGGAGCCCCGACTGGCGTGCCAAGGTGGCCGTCAGCAAGTTCGCCGACTATCCCAACTACGGCATGGCCAAGTCGGGACTGATTGGAATCCAGGGTGACCATAATGGGAAGCTGGAGTTGAGGAATATCATGATTAGACGGACGGACGGACAGACGGACTGACGGACGGCGCCGGTGCGCCGGCGGGCACCAGGGATCCAGCCAGCCAGATCCTTCGCTGCGCTCAGGATGACACCACTCGTTCACGCACACTGTCCGTCAGTCCGTCTGTCCGCCCGTCCCACTATGGAGATCCAATGATCCGCTTCAAGCTCTCCGCCATGATGTTCCTCCAGTACTTCGTCTGGGGGGCGTGGTATGTGACGCTGGGGACCTATCTGCTGAGCACGCTGAAATTCAGCGGCTCGGAGGTGGGGCTGGCCTATATCAGCACGGCGATCGCGGCGATGATCTCGCCGTTCTTCGTGGGGATGATCGCCGACCGCTTCTTTGCCAGCGAAAAGATTCTGGCGGTACTGCATCTGGCCGGCGCGGTGGTGCTCTGGTGGGCCTCGACAGTGCGCGACTTCGGGAGCTTCTTCCCGGTGGTACTGCTCTACGCCCTGCTCTTCATGCCCACGCTCGCCATCACCAATTCGCTTTCGTTCCACCATATGAAGGACCCGGCCAGCGAATTCCCCAAGGTGCGGGTGCTGGGGACGATCGGATGGATCATCGCTGGCCTGCTGGTGGGCTGGCTGGGGCTCGACCCGACTCCCACGCCGATGCGGATCGCCGCGGTGGCGTCGCTGGTGCTGGGGCTCTTCTGCCTCACCCTGCCGCACACACCGCCCACCGCCACCGGTCCGGTGCGGGCGCGCGATATCCTGGGGCTGGACGCGCTCAGTCTCATGAAGGACCGCTCCTTCGCGGTGTTCATGATCGGTTCGTTCCTGATCTGCATCCCGCTCCAGTTCTACTACAGCTTCGCCAACGCCTTCCTCAACGAAATCGGGATGACCCACGCCGCCAGCAAGATGACGCTGGGTCAGTTCTTCGAGATCTTCTTCATGCTTGCCCTGCCCTGGTGCCTGGCCCGGCTCGGCGTCAAGTGGATTCTGGTGGCGGGAATGGCGGCATGGGTGGCGCGGTATCTTCTCTTCGGCTTCGGCAACACCGGCGGCGCGGCCTGGATGCTGTACCTCGGCATTATCCTGCACGGGCTCTGCTACGATTTCTTCTTCGTCACCGGCCAGATCTATGTAGACCAGAAGGTGGATATCCGGATCCGCGCCGCGGCCCAGGGTTTCCTGGCATTCGTGACGCTGGGCGCCGGACTCCTGATCGGCGGAATCGTTTCAGGAAAGATCGTCGACATTTACAAGCTGCCGAGCGGCGGCCACGACTGGCAGGGCATCTGGGTCGCGCCGGCCATCATGGCCGCAGTCGTTCTGGTGCTCTTTGCGCTGCTCTTCCGTGACCGCGGCCGTTCGATCGGGATCGCTCCCGAAGAACCCAATGCAGAACCCGTCACCACTCTTCCGTAAGGAGCCGGCATGCCGTCCGATGACATCTCTCGACGCGACTTCGTAGGCGGCGCCGCTGCCGCCGGACTCTTTACCATCGTCCCGCGGCATGTGCTGGGCGGTCCCGGCTACCGCGCGCCGAGCGACACCCTGAACGTGGCGTGCATCGGGATCGGCGGAATGGGGCACAACGATGTTCGCGGAATGAGCATCGAGAACATCTACGCGCTCTGCGATGTCGACTGGGACAACGGCGCCGAGTCCTTCCGCAGCTTTCCCAAGGCCAAACGGTACAAGGATTATCGCGAGCTGTTCGACAAAGAGGCGGCCAACATCGATGCCGTGACGGTATCGACCCCCGATCACTCACACGCGCCGGCCACGCTGATGAGTCTCCGCGCCGGCAAGCCCACTTACTGCCAGAAGCCACTCTGCCGCACCATCGGCGAAGTGAAGCGGGTCATGGAAGTGGCAAGCCAGTCAAAGGTCGCCACCCAGATGGGCAACCAGGGCCACTCACACGAAGGCACCCGGCAGATTCGTGAACTGGTGGAGGCCGGGTGGATCGGCCCGGTGGAGGAGGTGCACTACTGGACCAACCGCCCGATCTGGCCCCAGGGGCTCGAACGCCCCGAAGAGGCGTACAACGTTCCGCCGACGCTCGACTGGAATCTCTGGCTCGGCCCCCGTCCGGAGCGGCCGTACAATCCGGCGTACGTTCCGTTCAAGTGGCGCGGATGGTGGGACTTCGGCTGCGGCGCGCTGGGCGACATCGCCCCCCATGCGATGGATGCCGCGTTCTGGACGCTCGGCTTCGGCTATCCCTCGCACATCGCCGTTGAAAGCACCAAGGTGTATCCGGAGACGGCACCGACCCTTACCCGGCTGGCGTATGATTTCCCGGCCAAGGGCAAGCGCGGACCGGTCAAGGTGATCTGGCGCGATGGCGGGCTGGAAGAACCGCGCCCCGCCGGCCTGGCACCAGAAATGGAATGGCCCTGGGGCGACCCCGGTTATCAGCTCTGGATTGGCCGCGACGGAATGCTGATCGCCGACGTGTACGGCGACAGCGTGCGATTGCTCGACCCGAAGAAGCAGGCGGAGTTCGAACACAACCCGCCACCCAAGAAGTACCCGCGCACCGAAGGCGTGTACAAGGAATGGATCAACGCCATCAAGACCGGCACCCAGCCGGGTTCCAACTTCCCGGGACACGCCGGCCCGCTCACCGAGATGCTGCTGCTGGGAAATCTGGCGATTCGGGTAGGACAGGATCTCGATCTCAACGTCGCGACCGGTGAGGTCACCAACGTCAAAGTGCCGGACGATTACCTCCATCCGACCTACCGGGACGGCTGGACGATGTAGTGCTGGTCAGTGCCGCCCGATCACGCCGGCGATCGGTGGGGCGGCCGCAGTGTCGGCGGCGGGCCAGTTCTTTCCCAGGAGAGCGGCCACAGTAGCTGCGAGCTGCGACTGAGTTATCGTGCCGGTCCCGGCGCCGCGCTCTCCCAGCGCCGGCGTATCGGGGCCGAGCGCGGCAAACCAGATGTACTCGGCGCCGGTCACATCCTGTCCGTGGTCATCCCAGTCGGCCGGCGTGGCACCGCGGCCGTGGTCGGTAAGAATCAGAAACGTGGTGTTGCCCCGGTACTCCGGCGTCGCCTGCATCCTGCGCCACAAATCCGCAATGAACCCATCCACCGCGTGGGCCGCTTCGAGATAGCGATCGTAGCGGCCCATGTGGGCCCACTCATCAGTCTCGCCATAGCCCACGAAGAGCAGCCGCGGCTTGCGGGTCGCCACGTAGTCGTCCACCGCGGCGGCCAGGAAACCGTCGTAGGCCACGTCGCCCCAGTACCGCATGGTGGTGGTATATACCCGATTGAGCATCGCTTCCGCCGGCGAGGGATTGTCGGGAAACGGCGGTTCCCACGCGGCGCGCACCGGGAACCCGGCCCGCTCGCGATTGAAGATGTCGCCGAACTCATCCCAGGTAGCGAGCGCCGCGACGCTGTCGCGGAAGCCGGGCTGTGAAGCGAGCCACTCGAACACCGTGCGGTTGGGGTTGGGTCCGGCGCTGTTGCTGTTGATTCGCGGATCGGGGTGGCCGGTGAGCATCTCGTTGTAGCCGGGATACGAAAACTTGAGCCCATTGGTGACCGTGGCCGTGTCGCCCAGCCTCAGGTTGCCGTAGATCTGCCCGGCCCGGGCCACTTCACCCCACAAAAATGGAAAGAGCGCCTGGCGACGCTCTTCCGCGGTGGGGCGCCAGAATTCGCGACGGATCTGTGCGGTGTCTTCGACCTTGCCGTATTCACGGTTGAGCAGCGCGGAATCGGCTCCGGCAAAGACCTCCTGCCACCGCATCCCGTCGGTAACGATGACCACGACGTGGCGAGTTTTCTGCTGCGCCGCCGCGGGGCTCGTCGCGGCAAACGCGACGGCGGCGAACGCAGCCAGCGACAGATGCCAGCGCGGAATCGTCAGATCCCTCCGCCGAGTCCGATCGCCGAGGCGAACGGGCCCACTTCGAACACCTTCCGCACGGTGTGCTTCACCGCGTCGATCTCCACCACGGTGCCGTTGGCGCGCTGGCCCGACATGTAGTGCGACATCTTCATTGCGCTGTCGGCGTTGCCGCTTCTCACCTTGCCGTGACTGGAGATGAACACCGTCCGGCTGTCGGGCGTGATCACCACGCCATGCGGTTCCGCAAAAGCGGGGCTGTGCACCACGGCCGCAACCTTCCAGGTGCGGGTATCCACCTGGGTGGCGTCGTTCCCGTGCTGATTGCCGAACCAGACTGAGCGCCCGTCGGGGCTGTACGCCGCATCGTAGGGCCACGGATCCACATCTACCGAGGCGATCTGCTTGAGCGGGTCGGGGTTGGAGGTATCGAACACCAGCAGCTTGTTGGTGAGCTGCGTGGTGGTGACGAGCCTGGTTCCGTCGGGTGAGGTGGCGAAACCGACAAACGTATGCGGCGGCCCGGCCACGTTGGTCACCCAGACCTGGCCGCTTCCGGGATCGTAGGTCGCGATCTGGTTGGTGCTGAGGCTGCCGGTGTAGACCCGCCCGCTCACGGTGTCGACCGCGAGCGCGTGAGGCCGCGGCGCCAGCACGTCCACTTCATCCAGCAGCTTCATGTCGGACGCGCGGATCATCCCCAGACTGGCCGGCGGATTCACCGCATTGAGCGCTCGGCTCACGTACAGCCGGTCGCGCCGGGGATCGAGCACCACCATTCCCGGAAAGGCAAGTTGGGTCTTCCCCACCAGATGATTGGCGGCGTCGAACTTGAGCACCCAGCCATCGCCCGCGAGCGTGAGATACCAGGCCGATCCGTCGGGCGCCGCGGTGGCGTGATGGGGCATCGCGTTGGGCGAGAAGCCGAGCTGCTGCAGCTGGATCGTGGTGTCGACCCGGCCCGCGGCAACATCGATCACCGATACCGTGGCATCCATCATGTTGGGAACGTAGACCCTGAGCGGCCGCGGAGACCTGGGTGCCGCACCGGCCGCGAGGCTCAGTGCAAGCAGCGGCGACAACTTCCGAAGCCAACGAATCGTTCTCGTCATTAAAAACTCCAGGTTACCTTGGCGTATCCGCGGCGTTCGATGGCCCGGTTGTCCAGTGTGAACGACGAGGTCGGGAATTCGCGGTGATGTGCCTGAAGCAGATCCTGACCTACCAGCGAAAACTGGAATCCGTTGCCGGCATCCCAGCCCAGCCGCGCGTCGGCTTCGGCGTACTCGGGAATATTGGGCCCGGGGAGCCGTCCCACATATCGTCCGATCAGATCGAGCTGCAGATCGTGCGGCAGGTCGATTGACGACCAGAGCGTTGCCTGGTGGTGCGGCGTGTTGAACGCCGCGCCGATGATGGTGCCGGCCGGCGTACCCGGGTCCAGCATCAGATTGGCATCGAGGTAGCTGTAGCTGCCGCGGATCCGGATCCGGCGCGCCGCCTGCCAGGTGGCGGACAGCTCGACTCCGCCAGTATGCCCCGACGCCCGGTTCTGAAGCACGAACGGCACCACCGGGCGCGGAGACCCGGGAAGCACTCCGATGGGCGTGAGGGTCCGCAGCTCGTCGTAGTCGTTGTAGAACGCCGAGACATCTAGCGAGAGTCTGCTGCTGAGCACGGTGCGATAGCCCGCCTCGTATGCGATCAGCTCTTCCGATGCGAACGAATCGCTCCCCACCAGCACCGCCTTGAATCTCAGATTGGGAATCGCGGAGACCGCGTCGGCATCGGCATCCACCCGGGCCGGTGTCCGCACGGCCCGCGACACCGCCGCCCAGACCGACTGAGTACTGCTCGGCGTCCAGAGGAGCCGGAGATTGGGCTCCACTTCGAAGCCGGTGAAATCGTTGTGTTCCAGCTTGGAGCCGAGTGTGAGAGTGAACCGTCCCGGCGCCAAGGTGATTTCGTCCTGCACGAACCCGGTGAAGAGATCGGTGGAGCGCGAATCGGGATTGAACCGTACCGCCGGAGTGCCGGTTACGTCGTCGTGAATCCGGCGATAACCCGCTCCCCAGATCACATCGTGCCGGTGGAACAGCGGCACCCGATACTGTGCTTCGAAGTCCAGCAGTTCTTCGTTCATCGTTCCGAAGTAGGGCGCCACTTCGCGATGCGATCTGTCGTAATACCCGCGAACCATCAAATTGCTATTGGTGCCAAACTGACGCACCCAGCGCCCCAGTACGTTGCCGCCGTTGGCGTTCAGGTCGGCGTCGCGAACGGTGGCGAACACCGGAGCGGAGTCGGTCGGGAGGATCAGCCGGTTGCCACCGTTGCCGCTGTAGACGTCTCCCTGCAGCGTCCAGTGATCGCGGCTCGACGGCCGCCCATCCATACGGAATCCGCCCTGCCCAAAGTTCCAGTCGTCCTGTGCTTCGGTGCCGTCGAACAGCACGGCCGGATCGCGCATGCGGCCGCCGGCATAGACCCGGTAACTGGTGCGCGACCCCAGCTCGCCGCCATAGCGGATGCTGCCGGCCAGCTTGTCCCAGGTACCGGCGGCAAGCGCCACCCGGCCGCCCTGGCTCTCGTCGGCCGAGCGGGTGATGATGTTGATGACGCCGTTCACCGCGTTGGCGCCCCAGAGGGTGCCGCCGGGTCCGCGAATCACTTCGATCCGATCGATCTCGCCGAGCGGCACCACCAGCGCGTCCCAGTTGACGCCGGAGAATACCGGCGAGTAGGTGGTTCGGCCGTCCACCAGCACCAGCAGCTTGTTGGAGGACTGCTCGTTGAATCCGCGCGCGCTGATGGCCCAGTCGCGGGCTCCGACCCGGGCCACATCGAGGCCCGGCACCATGCGGAGCGCCTCGGGAACCGAGGTGGCGCCCATCCGCCGGATGTCCTCGGCGGTGATGACGGTGATCGCCGCGGTGGCGTCGGCCAGCGGCTCGGCTTTACGGCCGGCGGAGGTAACCCGGATGCGGGCGAGCTGTTCGATATCGAGATTGGCGAGCTGGGAGGGAGTCGGGCCGGGCTGCTGGGCGAGTGCGGGCGCAGCTGCCAGGCAGAGAAGCGTGGCCGCGAGGAAAAACCGAAGCCGCCGGGGGGAGCGGCGGGTCTGGCAAGGCACGACCAACAGCGGCCTCCGGACCTGCGAGGGAAAGACTTCGCAATCTGACCCGAACGGCGCCACGGCGCTACTCCTCCAACCCTTCCCGGCGCTCGTGCGCCTCGGTGGCTCGCCCCTCGGGCGACTGCGCCGCGGGATGCACCCCCGCCGCTCGGCGGCCGCGCCGCGCCAGCACCAGCAGCGTGACCCCGAACAGCAGCATGACGAGGCCCCACCAGAGGTTCACATTGATTCCGAGCGAGCGCTGATACACCGCGGCATCACCGCCGGTGGCCACCCCGAACCCGGTCAGCAGCGCGCCGATCAGCGTGAACATCCCGCCCAGCGGATAGCGCACGTCCAGTCCCATCGGGCCGCTCATGATCGGCTCCTCAGAAGAACAGGAGGTTGAGGCCCAGCGTGAGCAGCAGCACGACAACGCCAAGCGTTACCGGCCGGCTGTGCCACCGGGTGGCCTCTTCTTCCGGCCGGGTGGTGAGCGAATAGACCAGCCCCTCGAGTTCCGCCGCCGGCCGGGGCCGCGTCAGCATGCTCACGACGATCGTCACGACGAAGCAGACGGTCCACGCCGCAATAGCGGTCCAGAAGGTCTGCGCCAGCTCGCTCGGGAAAATCGTGAGCACGCCGAGGTAGCCGCCCTTGATGCCAACCGCAGCGCCGGCCGGCAGCGTGAGCCCATGATGCACCGCGGCGGCAACGGTACCAGCCAGCAGACCAAAGAACGCTCCGTGTCCGGTGGTCCTCCGCCAGAACATCCCCAGCAGAAAGGTTGCGAAGAGCGGCGCGTTGACGAAAGCGAACACCAGCTGCAGCACGTCCATCACGTTGTTGAACGCCGCCGCCACATACGCCGCGGCCACCGACGCCGCGATCCCGAACACCGTGGCCGCCCGACCCATCCAGAGATAGTGACGATCCGA
>DASSTY010000071.1:0-4458 GCA_035707585.1 Gemmatimonadales bacterium | reverse complement strand
CGTTGTTGTCGGTCCCGCGCGGCCGCACCGGACCGAGGTCGACGGTGCGGCCCCGGCGATCGGCCTGATCGATGTACTGATAGGCCAGATCGAGATGCAGTGAGTTGGTGAGCCGAGTGCCCAAGCCGGCGGTGAAGGAGGTGCGGGGACCTTCCGGGAGATTGGGGATCACCGCAGATGACGGCGCCGCGGCATTGTGCGTGTAGGCCCCCAGGCGAAGCTCGGTGCTCTCGCTCAGTGCGTATTCGCCGCCCAGCCGGAAGTCGTGGGTTTCATGGTTGTTCTGGTAGTACACCACCGGGCCGAGGTTGGCCAGATCGATTTCCAGCTGATCGAACACATGCCAGTTGGTGTACTGATAGTCGAACAGCAGCTTTGCCCGTGGCGTTACCTGATACGCCAGGCCGAGCACCAGTTGATCGGGAAAGCGGAGATAGGTGGCCGCGCTCTGGTCGGCCAGCGGCCCGCCGTTGGCAAACTCCGGTGCGAGCACAATGTCAATCGGAGTGCCGCGCGGAATCGCGACGACGCCGGGATTGGTGGGGCTTGGCAGATCGGCGGGGACTACCAGCCCGGTGTTGACCTGGGAGATCTCCGCCTTGCCGTCGGAAATCTTCACCAGTTGGCGCGAGAGGTACCGCGCACCGAAGCTCAGCCGATCGGTGGCGCGCACCAGCACCCCAATGTGGTAGCCGACTCCGGTGCCGTTCCCGGTCAGGTTCACATCGGCGAAGTCGGTGCCCGAGGCGATCCCCAGATTGGCGAACGTGAGCCCGCCGCCGCCCGGCACCAGCTGGCCGGCCAGATCTACTCGCCGCTTGAGGCCCACGCTCACCAGTGACAGATCGAACCCGGCTCCCACCGATACCCGCGGCGTGAGCTGATACGCCAGCGTCGGCTGGAGGTACAGTCCTTCGATTCGGGAGTGGTGTCCCAGGAAGCGGCCTTCGGCATCGGGCGACCAGTCACTGGTGAGCCCGTACGGGGCGAACAGCCCGATGCCGCCAACCAGCCGCGGTCGAAGCTGCGCGGTAACAAAGGCGTGCGGCACCGGATAGACCTTGTTTGCGAGATCGTCGCGGTGCCCCGTGAGACTGTTGGTGAACCCGCCGCTCGGCGCGATCAGCGTGCCGCCGATGCTGACCCGGTTGGGCGCATTCACCAGTGCGGCGGGGTTGAAGAAGATGGCCGATCCGTCGTTGCAGGGCGACGCCACGGCGGCACCCGCTCGCGCCATGGTGCAGGAGCCCTGTTCGTAAACGCCGTAGCCTTGCGCGAGCGCTTCGCGGGCGTTGCCGACCGACGCAGCCAGGGCACCAACGATGGCGAACTGGTAGAGATGAAGCCTCATTGAGTGTCTCCCCGAATCAGGAACTTGCCTCAAATCCTTCGGCGAGCGTGGCTACCAGAGGAACCTTGATCGTTTCGTCTTCATCGAGGGTGATTTCGAAGGCGTAGTGCCCCGGTTCGGGCAGGGGGATGTCGAACACCAGCACGGCACCGGCCTCGACGTCGACCACTCCGGCGGGCGGCTCGCCGAACTGCACAGTACCCTGACCGCCAAGCAATTCGTTGCCCGCCTGATCGCGGAAGCGAATCCGAATTGCGTGTACACCAATTTCAGTGCGCCGGCCCCGAACCCGCAACACCAGGTGGGTGCGCGGGTGGACCGCCGGAAACGACGCCACCCAGATATGCTGGAAGATGCCCAGCACTGAGAGCTTGCCCTGTTGGTCGATCAGAGCGTAGTCGGCCAGGACCGCGAAATCGACGTGCAGGGGAGCCGCCTCAGGCTACCCGAATGGATTTGATCTCGTCGTTCTTCCGGATCGCATTCACCACATCCATTCCCTCTCGCACCTGGCCGAAGACCGTATGCACCCGGTCGAGATGGGGCTGGGGACAATGGGTAATGAAGAACTGACTGCCGCCGGTATCCTTGCCGGCATGCGCCATCGAGAGGGTACCGGTTTCGTGGCGATGCACGTTGCGATCGGTTTCGCACTTGATGGTATAGCCCGGGCCACCGGTGCCGACACGCTGATTATTGGGATCCCGGGACAAGGGGTCGCCGCCCTGGATCATGAAGTTGGAGATGACACGGTGAAAGTGGGTACCATCGTAGAACTGGCTGTTCGCCAGCTTTTCGAAATTCGCCACGGTGTTGGGCACTTCTTCGTCGAACAGGTCCGCGGTGATGGTGCCCTTGCTGGTTTCGATTGTTGCAGTCTTCATGACCGTCGCTTCGTAAAGGGGTTATTCCAAGGTACCACGCCGGAGCGCCGCCGCCCAGTCGGCTTCAGTCAGGGCCGGAGCGCGGCAGGCTGCGCTGGTGCAAAGGTATCCCCGCGTGCCGCTGGCGGCGCTGAGCATCGCAGCCAACGGGGCCGGCAGCCATCCCCCGGTTGCTTCGTCGGGGGTGAGCCGCTGCACGACGCGCCGCGGATGCCAGCTCGCCAGCGCCAGCCGGTGCATCGCATCGGCCAGAGGATCGGTGTCGGAGCCCACGATCACCAGATGAGTCGGCGGGTGCAGCAGCCAGTCGAGTCCCTGGAGATAGGTCGCAGCGTAGAGCCCCAGCTCGGTGGCGCGTCCTGCGAAGGCGCGCGCCAGCTCATTTCCGCGCTCCCGCCAGAGCGATTTGCCGGTGTGTGCTTCCAGCCGCCCGCACAGGACGAGCGCCACGCCGTTGGGTGACGGGGCGGGGCTGTCCTGCACCGGTTTGGCTCGGGCGGGAAGCAGGCCGGCGCCGGCATCGCCGGTGGTGGTGTCGAACAGCCCGCCATTGGCAGCGTCGTGGTAATCGGCCCACGCTCGCTCCATCAGCGCCTCCGACCAGGTCAGCCAATCGTGGTTGCCGGTCAATTCCCAGGCATCGAGCGCGGCAGCGGCGGTCTGCACCTGATCTTCCAGCAGTACCGGCCGCCCGCCGGGCAGGTGGCCAACCGCGTCAGGGTCGGTTGCCTCTCGCCGGATCCGGCTGAGCGACCGGAGCCCATGGTCGCGCGCCCAGGGCTCGCCCACCAGCGGTGCGGCGCGGAGCAGCGCTGAAATCATCATCGCGTTCCAGCCGGTGTAGCGGGTGCGATCGACAAACGGCGCGGCCCGCTGGTCTCGCACCGCCTTGAGCTTTTCGCACGCGCGCGCCAGGATGGCGGAGACCTCTTCGGGCGACCGCTCCAACTGCGCGGCAACTTCGCCGGCATCGGCCGCGATGAACAGCACATTGCGCGAAGGATCGTGCGGCATCTCGCCGGCGGTGCCGATGTCGAAGTGCAGCGCTGCCGCGGTGAGCTCCTCGGGCGAGAGCGCCGCAGCGGCTTCATCGCGGGTCCAGGTGAAGTAGCTGCCGTCATCGTCCGGGCCGATATCGGCATCCTGGCTTGCCGCGTAGCCGCCGTCCGGATCGGCGGCGACCTCCCGCACCCACTGGATTATGCTGCGGGCCACCTCGGCAAACCGGGGATTGGCCAGTGCCGCCGCGGCATCGGCGTAGGCGCGCAGCAGTTCGGCGTTGTCGTACAGCATCTTCTCGAAGTGCGGCACGATCCAGCGCGCGTCGACGCTGTACCGATGAAACCCTCCGCCCAGTTGATCGTGGATTCCGCCCCGCGCCATTCCGTCGAGCGTGCGTTCGATCATCCGCCGCAGAGTGTCGTCATTCTGATCGGCCCAGCGAGTGGTGAGCAGAGAAATGGCTGCCGGGTGCGGAAACTTGGGTTCGGTGCCGAACCCGCCGTGCCGGGGGTCGAAGAGCCGGGTCATCTGACTGATGGCTCCGTCGATCAGGGCATCGCTGATGCTGCCCGGAGCTGTCTCGTCGAGCTGATTCTCCACCGCACTTCGCAGTGCGTCTCCCTGAGCATCTACCCGGTCGCGCCGTTCACGGAATGCTTCCAGAACGCTCTCCAGTACCGTTCGAAAGCTGGGGCGGCCGTAGCGCCCATCGGGCGGAAAGTAGGTGCCGCCGTAGAAGACCTCGCCGGTGGGAGTGAGAAAGGCGGTGAGTGGCCACCCGCCTTGACCGACCAGCGCCTGAATGGCCCGCTGATAGCGGGTGTCTACGTCCGGGCGCTCGTCGCGGTCAACCTTGATGCAGACGAATTCCTGATTGAGATAGCGGGCGAGTTCGGGATCGTCGTAGGACTCGCTGTCCATCACGTGGCACCAGTGGCACCAGACCGCGCCGATATCGAGCAGGATGGGGCGGTCGGCTCGTACTGCTTCGGCGAAGGCTTCTTCTCCCCAGGGGTACCAGTCGATCGGCTGGTGAGCGGCGGAGCGGAGATAGGCGGACGCCTCTGAGGCGAGCCGATTGGTGCCGGACATTCTCTTAATCCTCTTCGGCCGGCGCGAGATCCGCCGAGGGACAGATATCGGCCAGCACGCAATCCCAGCAATGGGGGCGCCGAGCCACGCAGACGCGCCGGCCATGCCAGATCAGCAGGTGCGCCAGCA
>DASSTY010000070.1:0-8576 GCA_035707585.1 Gemmatimonadales bacterium | reverse complement strand
GCTCGATCGGCGGGCAGGTGTCGGTTCCCACCGCAGTCGTCGGCGGCCACCGGTTCCGCGCCATTACCGTTGGGGGTCAGCACACCTGCGCGATCGACCTCGACGGCCAGCCCTGGTGCTGGGGCGGCGACGTGCTTCCGCTCGGTGATGATGGGGTGAGCCGCTCCGCTCTGCCGGTTCGGATCGCCGGGTCGCCGCCCCTGGTCGACATCATTACCGGAACCTGGGCCGCATGCGGCAGGACGTCCGGCGGGGCGGTGTATTGCTGGGGAATCAACGGATACGGGGAAATGGGCATCAAACCGAGCGGGCTGAATACCCGGTTCGATACGGCACAGCGGATGAGCAGTTCGCTCCGGTGGGTCCAGGTTGGAGGAGAGGTTACCACGTTCTGCGGAGTCGACCATGGCGACGCGGTCTGGTGCTGGGGATACGGGGTGTTCGGGGAGCTGGGGCCGGTTCATCAATCGAGCTCGGAGCCGGTCCGGATCGAGGGCGTTCAGGGGGCCTAAGTGTTGCGAAGACAGTAACTTGGTGCTAGCTTTGCAGGGCTTGGCCGGTGCCTTGTGCGGGCGGGGTTGGTCCGGCTATCTTATCCCGCCTGTTCCGGGGCTGTAGCTCAGCTGGGAGAGCGCTGCAATCGCACTGCAGAGGTCAGGGGTTCGATCCCCCTCAGCTCCATGTGGGTCCGTTGCGAGGTCCAGAGCCTCGGGGAAGACGGACGGTCGGACTGACGGACAGACGGACTGACGGACAGTAAAAGTTCAGTGCCCCTTGGTGTAACTGGCAACACGCCTGACTCTGGATCAGGAGAGTCCTGGTTCGAGCCCAGGAGGGGCAATGCCCGGAGACATCTCCGGGCTTTTTATTTGGGATCGCAAGTGCCAGAGCCGCGTGTGAGTACGTCATAGCAGCTGTCTCTCACGAACCAGGGCGCGATGATGGAGCCAGGGGCCGCACCGGCAGCCACGCAGTTTGACCACCGCACTGACAACACGGGCGACGCGGGTGCCTCCACCGAGAGCGTCATTCCCCGGCGCGCCCGCATCGAGTCGGTCGATCTGGTGCGCGGAATCATCATGATCCTGATGGCCCTCGATCACACCCGCGACTTCTTCGGCAACCTCGGCGCCAACCCGACCGATCTCGCCACCACAACCGCAGGACTCTTCCTCACCCGCTGGATCACCCACATCTGCGCACCGGTCTTCTTCCTCCTTACCGGGACAGGGGCATGGTTCCGCGGGCGCCGGAGGTCGCGGAGTGAAATGGCGCGCTACCTCCTGACCCGCGGCCTCTGGCTGCTGGTGCTGGAGCTGGTGGTGATGCGATTTCTCCTGCAATTCAACGTGGACTACAAGGTCACCATCATCACCGTTCTGTGGGGACTCGGCTGGGCGATGATCGCGCTGGCGGGATTGATCTATCTGCCTCACTGGCTCATCGCGGTGATCGGCGGGGTAATGATTGCCGGTCACAACCTGCTCGACGGCATTCAGGCCTCGTCGTTCGGTGCGCTCGCACCGGTCTGGAACATCCTGCACGGACCGGGGTTCGTCATCAACAGCCCGGATCACGTCGTGTTCGTCTCCTACGTCCTGATTCCGTGGATCGGGGTGACAGCGCTGGGATACCTGCTCGGCCAGATCTATCAGTGGGATGCAGCGCGACGGCGCAGCTGGTTGGGATGGGTGGGTACGGCGCTGATCGCCGCATTCGTGGTGCTTCGCGCGATCAACATCTATGGCGATCCGGCGCCGTGGTCGGCCCAGCAGAGCTCGGTGTTTACCGCGCTGTCTTTCATCAACGCCACCAAGTATCCACCATCGCTGCTGTTCCTGCTGATGACGCTGGGGCCGGCGCTGCTCCTGCTCCGCGCCTTCGATGGCGGGATGCCCCGATGGCTTCGGCCGGCGCTGATCTTCGGCAAGGTGCCGATGTTCTACTTCCTGCTGCACTTCCTGCTGATTCATCTGCTGGTGCTGGCGGCGGCGCTGATCCGCTACGGCAGTCTGGCCGGCATGTTCGACTCGCCGGGGCTCGACAAATTCCCCTTTACCGCCCCCGCCGGCTGGGCCGCGCCGCTGCCCGTCATCTACCTGATCTGGGCCGCCGTGGTCGTTGCGCTCTACCCGGTCTGCCGCTGGTACGCGGGGGTCAGGGCAAGGCGGACGGACTGGTGGCTGAGCTATCTGTAGCCGGTCTCCGGTTCGCTGGCCTTCGGATCACCGTCGCACTACTGCACGTTCCGCACGTTATCTCCCGGCGTCGCGTCCATCCAGATGCCACCGTCCAGCGTGATTGACCGCGCCGGCCTGGCAGACTTGACGTGCACGGTGGCCAGCGCCGCATTCCGCTCCCATACCGAGGCGGTCTGGTGCACCCGCTGAGTCGAGCCGTCGGCCGACCGGAGCACGACATCGAACGGTGCCGGCATACCGCCGGCGTTGCGGACGGTGAGGGTGTAACCATCGGCTGAGCGCTGCACCTTGATGAGCGCGAGGTCGATGTAGCTGGGGTCGAAATACCAGGCCTTCCAGAACCAGTTCAGATTCCGCCCCGATGCCTTGTTAATCGAGTAGAAGAAGTCCCACGGTGAGGGGTGCTTGCCGTGCCAGGTATCCATGTACGCGTGGAGCGCTCTCCGGAAGGCGGCGTCTCCCAGCATGTCGTGGAGCGCGAGATAGCCCAGCGCCGCCTTGCCGTAAGCGTTGTGGGCGTATGATACGCTGGCGCCAAGGACGTCTTCCGGCGTGATGATCGGGACATCTTCCGCCGGTGAGGGATCGTGAATCCATCCCGACACGCGGAATGCGCGGAATACACTGTCGGTCCAGGGCACCCCCATGTTGGCGCGGTTGATGAAATATTCGAACGTCGTCGCCCACCCTTCGTCCATGAACCCCCAGCGGGTCTGGTCGATGCCCATGTAGAACGGCATGTAGGTGTGGGCGATCTCGTGCTCCGCGATCATCCGCGACATCGCAGTGTCCGACTCTGCGACGTCATTGATCATCATCGGGTATTCCATGTCGGCAAAGCCCTGGAAGGCGGTCGACTTGGGGTACGGGTAGGGCACCCCGGGCCATTCATGCGAGAAATAGTCGAGCGAGCGCCGCACGTACTCCGCCATATGATGATAGTCGGCCGCGGTGTCGTTGAACGCGGCCTGCGCGCTGGCCCGGCGGTGGGTCTGGTCGTCCACCACCACGCTGGTGCCGTCCCAGTCGTAGTGATCGCTCAACCCGAATGCCACGTCGGGAACGTCGCTGGCGGTGAAGTGCCAGGCGAGCGTGGGACCGGCGGTCGTCACCTGTCGGCCGAGCATCTGCTCCCGGGTGGCGATGTGGAGCACGGAGTCGGAGGAGAGAGAGGCCTGGTAGCGGGCGAGCGCTGCCGGCTGGAGGAGCTGGTTGGCGTTAGTGAGAGTACCGGTGGCCCAGACAACGTAGCCCGCCGGCGCATGGACCGTCAGATCGTAGTCGTTGAAGTCGGTGTAGAACTCCTGCCGCCCGTTGAACTCGATGTCATCCCATCCCTGGTAGTCGTCGTACACCGCCACCTCGGGGTAGAAATAGGCGGCATAGAACGTCGTAGAGTCGATGATCCCTTCGCGCCCCTCGCCCCGCGCGAGGTCGTAGTGCCAGCGTACGGCGAGGCGAATGGAGTCGCCCGGGAGGAGAGGGGCCGGCAGCTTGACCTGCGGCGAGGTGAAGACCATCGGGCCACTGGGGAACGGAGTTGCCGCGCCGTTCACGGCGAACGAATCGATCTGCACGCCGTCGGTGAGGAATTCCGGTGGTGCGCCGCGGCTCCGGGCAGTACCCGGCTTGTGAATGTTGTTGATCAGCTTGAAGCCGAGCTGGCGCAGCGTATCGGGGCTCTCGTTGTAGTACACCACCTCTTCCGAGCCGGTGACCCTCGGCGAAGGCGGATTCACCACCATGTCGATATCATAGCGCGCGTGGTTCTGCCAGTAATGCGGGCCCGGGGCGCCGGTCACCGTGCGACTGCCGGCGGCGACCGCCTGCTGGAGATCGCGGGGCATCTGGAGCTGCGCGTGCGTCGCCGGAGCTGCCGCCGGAGCCGCGGTTCGCTGCTGGGCGGCGCCTTGAGCGGGGACGAGGGCCAGCGCTGCAGCGAGCGCGAGCAGGGAACGGAGAGAGGCCTGGGGGTTGATCATGGGGTATCCGTGACTGGTGTATGACTCGGAAGGTAATTGACCCTTGACTCTGCCTGATCTACAAGTACTTTACGCAACAAAGTAACCCTGAGGCGAATCGGTGCGACACGTCATCAAGCGGCGGCGGCTACTCTTTCTGGCAGTGGCTGTTGCGTTGGTCATTTTCCTGATCGGGCGTTGGCGCTCCGCCATCCGGGAGAACCGCGGCAAGGCCGACGAGCCGTTCCGAATCGCGGGCAATCTTTACTCGGTCGGCGGCGCCGGTGTTACCTCATTTCTGCTTACCGGACCGGACGGGCATGTGCTGATCGACGGCGGCTACCCCGAGCTGGCGCCCGCGATCATCGCCAACATCTCACGGCTCGGGTTCGATATCCACGACGTGAAAATCCTGCTCAATACCCACGGGCACGGCGATCACGCCGGTGGTCTTCGCGCTCTCCAGGAGGCATCCGGTGCGGAACTCTGGATCAGCGAGGGAGATGCCGCTGTTGTCGCAGCGGGCGGTGCGGGGGATCGCAGCCTCGTACCCCAGCGATATCTCGGATTCCTGGGGCTCGGCCGCTACCCGGCGCCCCGGATCGATCACCGCTTCAGGGACGGCGCCAAGGTCAGTCTCGGCCCGATCGAACTCACCGCCCACATCACTGCCGGCCATACGCCCGGGTGCACGTCGTGGTCGTTTCCCGTCCGCGACGGTGATCGCGAACTGCTGGCGGTGGATATCTGCAGCCTGACGCTCACCCCGTTCGTGTCACTGGTGGATCCGGAGACCTATCCCGGGATCCGATCAGACTACCAGAAGAGCTTCGAGACGTTGCGGAGCCTGCCGGCGGACATCTTCCTGGGAGCGCATTCGAGCTGGTTCGAGCTGCATCGCAAATTCAATCGGCTAGCCTCCGCTCCTGACTCGACGAACCCTTTCATTGATCGGGCCGGCTATCTCCGCTTCATCGATCGGGAGGATCGTGCGTTCCGGAGTGCGCTGGCCAAGCAGCAGAAAAGCCGGTAGGAGCTGCGCTTCAGGCGGATCCTCCGGCTTTCTCTTCTGCGCCGACACCCTTCCAGAACCCGCCCGGCCGATAATCTCCGAAGCTCCAGACATTCCCTTCCGGGTCCCGGCACTCATAGCTCCGCGCGCCGTGATCGCTGCCATGCAGCTCCTGGATCATCTCCGCCCCCGCCTGCACGGCGCGGGCGTAGTGCGCATCGACATCATCGACATACATGCAGATGAGCTGATTGATTCCCGGGAGGTCGCGCGGGCTGAGCCACTTCTGTTCCGGCCGGGTGCTGCTGACCATGATGACGCTCGAGCCGAGCGACATTTCGCCGTGGCGCACGGCGTTGTCGGGGCCGGGCACGATCAGCCGCGGGACGAACCCGAACGCGCGCTCAAGCCACTCGATGGCCGCCGGGGCATCGCGGTAGAACAGGCAGGGGTAGATGTCGGATACCTGCGTCGCTGGCGTCATGGGCCCTCCGGAGAATCTGAGACGAGTCCTGCCCCTTGCCTGATCGGTGCACCGAAGGCAATCATCCGGTATTACTCCTGCAAAGGTAACGATGCCTGCAATTGGTGCGATCGCCGCCGCGCTCTTCGGCGCGGTCTGGCTGGGATGGTGGTGTCTGGCCGAGCTGGACGGTGCTCCGGCATCGCTCGTTGCGGTCGCCGTGGGAGCGCTGCTCCTCTGCGTGATAGCCGTCAGGCAGTTGCGCAGCGGGCGCGGCAGCGGTCACCGGTTTGCCACCGGGGCCCCGCGGCCTGACGCACGGCGCGTCTTCGGAATCGTCAATCTGGTGCAGTGGGTGGCAATCGTGGGAGCCGCGGTGCTGCTGCCCCAGCTCGGGCTGGGCCGCTGGCTCCTGGCGACGGCGATCCTGATCGTCGGACTCCACTTTCTCCCGCTCGCCGCGGCCTTCCGCTTTCGGCTGCTCTACTTCACCGGCATCGCGATGGTGCTGGTGGCGGTGATCTATCCCTTTGCAGCGAGCCAGGGCCCGGCCGATCCAGTTGGGGCGTTGGGGGCCGGGCTGGTGCTGTGGGCGACGGCGGCGGGGGCGTTGGCGGGGGGGTGAGGCGGGTCGTGGGTCGTGAGTCGTGAGGCGAGTCGTGGGTCGTGGGTCGTGAGTCGTGGGAGGGGTGCGCGGCGCGCATCGGTCAGCGGTGTTGGCCAGATCACTGGGCATGGCGATGAGGGCCGGATGAGACTTCGGCCAATTGCGGCGATGGGACTGGCAGGACTGCTGATGATCGCTGGCAGCCATACTGTTCGGGCCCAGGGGCTGGACGGCCGAGATGATGCTGAAGGCTCAATTCCAGCCGGGCATGGTCGACGGTCACTACGCTCGGGCGCAGGTAGTTCAGCGGATTGTGTTTCAGGCGCGATGACTCATGCCTCCCCGCCTGCCCTGAACGCGCGGCGGTAGCTCAGCGGGCTTACCGCCAGCAGCTTCCGAAAATGCAATCGCAACGACAGGGCGCTCCCGAAGCCGGCGCGGGCCGCGATCCGGCTCACCGGCAGATCGGTTGTCTCGAGCAGCCGCCTCGCCAGCAGCACCCGCTGATACACCACCCACTGCAACGCTGACATCCCGGTCTCCGACCGAAACCGGCGGGTAAAGGTGCGCCGGTTCATTCGGGCATGCGCGGCCAATCGGGTGAGCGTGAGCGGCTGGCCGAGATGGGCCAACGCCCAGATGCGGGTGGCTTCCAGACTTCCCCCATCGCCCGGCTCCAGCGGCGTGTCGATGAACTGCGCCTGTCCGCCGCTCCGGTGCGGCGCCACCACCAGCTCACGTGCCACCGAGTTGGCGAATTGGGCGCCGAAGTCCCGCTGCACGAGATGGAGACAGAGATCGAGGCCGGCGGCGAGCCCCGCGGAGGTAAACACCGGTCCATCGGCGACGTAGAGCACGCCGGGATCGACCCGCACCAGCGGGTACCGGGCGGCCAGCGCCTCCGCGTTCTGCCAGTGCGTGGTGGCTCGGCGGCCGTCCAGCAACCCGGCAGCCGCCAGCACGAATGCGCCGGTGCAGATCGAGGCGAGCCGCGCACCCCGGGCGTGAGCGCGCCGGAGCGCTGAACAGACGTCGCGCGGAATCGGCCGGTCGAGCTCGGTGAGCCCGGGAACGATGATGGTATCGGCCGCGGCCAGCGTGCGGAGCCCGTGCCGGGTCTCCAGAATGATCCCCTCCGCCGCCCTGACCCTTCCGGGCCTCGGGGAACAGACCCGAACCCGATAGCGAGCTGGCGCGGCTGCCCGGCTGAAACCGAAGACCTGGTGAGGAATCGCCAGATCGAATGGCACCACGGAGTCGAGCGCCAGGATCGCGACCTGGTGGGGAGTGTGTCGCATGGCTCAAACATAACGGATGGTGTCCTCCGGGCCACTCACACCGGTAGCATCAGCGGCCTTACACTGATGCAATGCCTACCATCTCTCGGCGAATCGGGCGGGGCGCCGCGGTGTCGGCGGCTGCCGCGATCATTGTGTTGGTGAACCCCACCGCTCGTGTGCCCATCGACGTCAGTTACTACGCCCTCAACCTCCGGCTGGATCCGGTCCTTAGGCGAATCGCGGGCACGGCCAGGGTGATCGCGCGAATGCCCCACGGCGGCAGCGCACTGGTGCTCGATCTGGCGGATGTGATGCAGGTGGACTCGGTGATACTGGCAGGTCACCCCGCGGTGTGGTCCCACCAACGCGGAGCGCTCCGGATTTCACTGCCCGCTCGAGCGGCTGCCGGCGCTACGGTAGACCTGCTGGTCTACTACGGCGGCACGCCGGATGGGAACATGGGCGGCGATAACCCATTTCAGTTCGATGCCCACGCCGGCGTGCCGGTGGTGTCGAGTTACGGCCTCCCGTATCACGCGCGCGAGTGGTGGCCCTCGCATGACACGCCATCCGACAAGGCGGATTCCGCCAGCCTGACGTTTACCGTTCCCGCCCCACTCGTTGCGGTCTCCAACGGCCGCCTGGTCGCGACCGATAGCAATGCCGACGGCACCGTTACCTATCGGTGGAAGGTGGGCTATCCGATCTACCCCGACGTGATCTCGGTGGCGGCGACCAATTTCACCCATTTCGGCAGCCGCTACGTCGGCATTGGCGGCGACACCATGCCGCTCGACTTCTATGTCTTTCCGGAGGACGAGGCAAAGGCGAGAGTCAGCTTCTCGGTAATCGAAAGCATTCTGCACAGCTACGAAGCGCTGTTCGGGCCCTACCCGTTTCGCCGCGAAAAGTACGGAATCGTCGAGTTTCCGATCCACGGCTATCGGGAGCATCAGACGATCACCAGTCTCGGCGCGGCGTGGATTACCGGAGATCGCCGGAACGACCGAACGCTGGCGCATGAGGTGGCCCACCAGTGGTTCGGCAACCTG
>DASSTY010000069.1:0-5172 GCA_035707585.1 Gemmatimonadales bacterium | reverse complement strand
GACGGGCCGGTCAAGCGAGCACGATTGGTTCAGGTAGGCGATGAGATCCGGCTCCGGCAGGGGCCGTACGAATATCGAATCACGGTGCACTCGCTCAATCCTCGGCGGGGGCCGGCTTCGGAGGCGGCGGCGATGTATCTGGAGAGTGAGGAGAGCCGAGCGGCGCGCGAAACGCTCGCGATCCAGCTCAAGAGCGTGGCCCCGCTCTTCCGGCCCGATCAGGGGCGGCCCACCAAACGGGACCGCCGCCAGATCGAACGCTTCAAGCGCGGCCGGTAGCAGCTACATCTGGTCGACCATGGCCTGCGCAAACTCGCTGGTCTTGAGCAGCGTGGCGCCGGTCATCAGCCGCTCGAAGTCGTAGGTCACCCGCTTTTCGGCGATTGCGCGCTCCAGTGCGGTAATGATGAGATCCGCCGCCTCGTTCCAACCCAGATAGCGCAGCATCATTTCGCCCGAGAGAATCACCGACCCCGGGTTCACCTTATCCTGGCCGGCGTACTTGGGCGCGGTTCCGTGGGTGGCCTCGAAGATGGCGTGGCCCGTCACGTAATTGATGTTGGCGCCGGGCGCGATTCCGATCCCGCCCACCTGCGCCGCCAGAGCATCGGAGATGTAATCGCCGTTCAGATTGAGAGTGGCGATCACGTCGTATTCGGCGGGGCGGGTCAGGATCTGCTGGAGGAACGCGTCGGCGATTACGTCCTTGACCACGATGCCGTTGGGGAGGCGCATCCAGGGGCCGCCGTCGAGCGGCACGGCACCGAACTCCTCGCGGGCGAGCTCGTAGCCCCAGTCGCGGAACCCGCCTTCGGTGAACTTCATGATGTTGCCCTTGTGGACCAGCGTCACGCTCTTGCGCCCAGCGGCGATGGCGTGCTCCAGCGCGGCGCGAATTAGCCGCTTGCTCCCCTCCTTCGACACCGGCTTGATCCCGATCGCGCTGGTATTGGGAAAACGAATCGAGGTGACGCCGAGATCGTTCTGCAGGAACGCAATCAGCTTCCGCGCCTCGGGCGATTCGGCCTTGTATTCGATACCGGCGTAGATGTCTTCGGTGTTTTCGCGGAAGACGATCATGTCCACCTTCTCCGGATGCTTGACCGGCGAGGGGACGCCCTGGAAATAGCGCACCGGACGGACGCAGGCGTAGAGATCGAGCTTTTGCCTTAGCGTGACGTTGAGCGAGCGGAACCCGCCGCCGACCGGCGTGGTGAGTGGCCCCTTGATGGCCACCAGGTGATGATCGATGGCGCGAAGGGTGTCCTCCGGGAGCCAGTTGTCGAGCCGGTTCTTGGCCTTCTCGCCGGCCAGGACCTCGAACCAGGCAATCCGCCGCTGGCCTCCGTAGGCCTTCCGCACCGCGCTGTCGAACACCAGCTGGGAAGCGCGCCAGATATCGGGGCCGGTTCCGTCCCCTTCAATAAATGGGATGATCGGATGGTCGGGGACCGCCAGGCGGCCCTGCTCCAGCGTGATGGACTCGCCCTCGGTGGGCGCGACAAGGTCCTGATAGGCAGGCATGCGGGTTTCGGCTTTCGGGGAAAAGAAAATGTGGGTGAACAGCCAAATAATTTGCCGAAACGCCACCCCAGAGGCAACCGATCGGGCCTGTCTACCCCCACTCCCCGGGCGGGCATACATTCACTTATGTCCCGATTGCTGATTGTGGCCAACCGGCTCCCGATAACGATCCAGTTCGACCCCGAGAATGGGGCGATGGAGGTCGTGCGGAGCACGGGAGGGCTCGCAACCGGGCTGACCGGCCCCCACGAGCAGTCGGAGGGGCGCTGGATCGGGTGGACCGGGCTCCTGTCGCCGCTCGACGAATCGATCGCGGCGGAGCTGGAGCGGCGGCTCGATGAGATGCGGCTGGTCGGGGTGGACCTCAATGACGAGCAGTTCCACCGCTACTACGAGGGCTTTTCCAACGGGGTCCTCTGGCCGCTGTTTCACTACTTCCTGGATCAGGGCCCGGTCCGCACCGAAGATTGGCAGGCGTACGTCGCGGTCAACGAGCATTTTGCCGAAGTCGTGGCAGACACCTACCAGCCGGGCGACATCGTCTGGATCCACGATTACCAGCTGCTGCTGGTGCCGGCGCTGCTCCGCCGGCGCATCCCCGACGCCAGGATCGGCTTCTTCCTCCACATCCCGTTTCCGTCGTCGGAAGTCTTCCGGATCCTGCCGTTCCGCGAGCAGATCCTGGAAGGAATGCTGGGCGCCAACCTGATCGGCTTCCATACCGCGTCATACCTGCGCCACTTCGCCGCCTCGCTCACCCACATCCTGGGGCTCACCGTCGAGATCGACCACATCCGTTATGGCGGACGGTCGGTGCATCTGGGCGTCTATCCGATGGGGATCGACGCAGCGGCGTTCGCCAGCATGGGGAGCGATCCGTCGGTAGAGGCGGAGGCGCGCGCGCTCAAGAGCAACCGGAAGGTCAAGCTGCTGGTGGGCATCGACCGGCTGGATTACACCAAGGGGATTCCCCGCCGGCTGCTCGCCTACGAAAAACTGCTGCAGAGTTATCCCGAGCTCCGCGAGCGGGTGCGGCTGGTTCAGGTGGCGGTGCCGAGCCGGACCGGCGTCGAGGCCTATCAGGAATTCCGCGAGACCGTGGACGGAATCATCGGACGGATCCTCGGCGCCTTCGCCACGCCGCACTGGGTGCCGATCCACTACATGTACCGGGGCCTGGAAGAGACTGAAGTGGTGGCGCTCTACCGGGCTGCCGACGTGATGCTGGTGACCCCGCTGCGCGATGGGATGAATCTGGTCGCCAAGGAGTTCATCGCCTCGCGTACCGACGGCGACGGGGTGCTGGTTCTGAGCGAGCTGGCCGGCGCCGCGGCGGAGCTGGCCGAAGCGATCCACGTCAATCCCTACGACGTAGACCGCACCGCCGCCGCCTGCTATCGGGCGCTCACCATGGATGAAACCGAGCGCCGCGCCCGGATGGCAGCGTTACGCGAGCGAGTAGCCGAGGCCGACGTGCACCGGTGGGCGGCGTCGTTCATCAGCGACCTGGAACTGTTCAGCGCGCCGAACCGCGGCAGCGGAGAGCGGCGGACTCGCCCCCGGCGCGCTCCCAGCCAGGATCTCCCGATGGACCGGATCCTCGATGCCGACAACCTGGTGCTGCTGCTGGACTATGACGGCACCCTGGTGCGCCTGGCGCCCACTCCCGATCTGGCGCAGCCCGATGCCGAGCTGATGGCGCTCCTCGCAGCGCTGGCGCTCCGCCCGAACACCGCGGTTCACGTCGTGAGCGGGCGCAAGCGCGACACGATGGACGAGTGGCTGGGCATGCTCCCGGTGGGGCTTCATGCTGAGCACGGATTCTGGACGCGGGACAGCGACTCGGGCGAGTGGATTCCCGCGGGCCAGCGCAACCCGGCGTGGCGCGATCCGGCGCTCACGATTCTGCAGGAGGTAACGACTCGCACGCCCGGATCGCTCATCGAGGAAAAGAGCGCCGGACTGGCATGGCACTACCGGATGACCGATCAGGATTACGGCGCCCAGCAGGCCAACGAGCTCCGGATGCATCTGAATCAGGTGCTGAGCAACGAGCCGGTGGAAATCCTGAACGGGAACAAGGTGATCGAGATCCGTCCCCACGGAATGCACAAGGGACGCGTGGTTCCCCGCATCCTGAAGGGCGCTCCACCCAACGCGGTGATCGTCGCGCTGGGCGACGACCGCACCGACGAGGATCTCTTCCGGGTGCTGCCCGAAGATGCCATCACCGTCAAGGTCGGCCCCGGCGAAACCCGGGCACGCTACCGGATCCCCGACGTGGCGACGGTGCGCGAGTTCCTCCATTCACTGCTGCAACCGGCCCCGGCATAGTCCGAGCGGCGCTCGGCTGCGCCTCAAATTGTGGCGAAATTCACAATCGCTTCATGCCGGGCCGTTATCGTTTACCGGACACGTGGGGCCGAGGCGGCCCGGGGGTGAACGATGAACGGTGCCCATCTGCATCTGCTGGTCAACCACATTCCGGTACTCTGGCTGCCGCTGGCGGTGGCGTTTCTGGTCTGGGCGCTGCTGCGAGATGACCCCCGGATGATTCGCTATGGATTCGCCGCGCTGGTGGTGGTAGGAGCGTTTACCGCGCTCGCCTACTTCACCGGTGAACCAGCGGAGGAAATCGCGGAGCATATGACCGGAGTTTCGCGGCGGCTGATCCATGACCACGAAGAAGCAGCCGAACTCGCGTCGGTCGTCACCGGCGCGGTGGGTTTCGTGGGCCTGCTCTTCCTGCTGGCGTTCCGCCGCGCAGCTCGGATTCCCCGCTGGAGCGGCACGCTGCTGGTGCTGGCCGGCGCGGTCGCCTTTGCGCTGATGGCGCGGGCCGCCAATCTGGGCGGGTTGATCCGCCATCCGGAAATCCATAATCCGGTGCCGGCTACTCCACCACAAGCACTCCGATAGCGCCCTTCTGCCCGTGGCCGAACCCGTGGTTGACCACGGGGAAGGTGCCGGCCACGTCGCAGACCACTTCGAAAACCATCCCGCCGCCCGGCGCCACCGCGAAGGTCTGAACACCGCGGATCGCGTTCTCGGGCGGCGCCCCCAGATAGACCTTGTCGAACTGCTCGCCCACCATGTGAAATGAGCACTGATGGGTGGGCCCCGCGTTCACGACGTGGAAGCGGACCCGCTCGCCTTTCTTAACCCGCATCGGCGAATCCTGATACTGGTTGGCAACACCGTTGAAGGTGACGTACTGCGGCACGCCGAGCAGCATCTTGTCGTAGTCGAGCTGGGGAGTCCCGTTCTTGTCGGCCACGTAGAACTCGCTCTGGACCAGCACGAACTCCCGCGCCGGCGGGAGCGGCCTGGGCGGGTCGACGATGATGGCGCCGTACATCCCGGAACCGAGGTGCATCAGGACTGGCTCCGTACCACAGTGATAGAGGAAGGCGCCGGCGTAGCGGGCCACGAAAGTGTAACTCACCGTCTGGCCCGGCATCGCCGAACGGAACGCCACCTTGGGGTTCACCTGCGCCGCATGGAAGTCCATCGAGTGTGGCAGGGTGCCGTCGTTCTTCAGAGTGAAATCGACCGTATCGCCCTGGCGGATGTGCACGATGGGCCCGGGCACGGTACCGTCGAAGGTCCACGCCTTGATCGTGACCCCTTTCGCGATGGTGATCGGCA
>DASSTY010000068.1:0-4265 GCA_035707585.1 Gemmatimonadales bacterium | reverse complement strand
GAATGCGGCGGAGACCCGGCAGGTCAATCTGAGCGTCAGCCTCGCCCGCGAAGTTCTGGAAGGGGCGCCCGCCAAACAACCGCGCCGCCCGGTTACCCGCACCAGCGGAGTAATCGCTCCCACCGGCGGTGGAATCAGGAGCCGGGAGAAGACCATCTGGGATTGGCCCGACCTCGCCGATCGCATCGTGGAGGATTGGCGCTGATGGCGATCAAGGGCAGTCTCAAGGAAGCCAGTCTTCCTGACGTCATTCAGTTGCTCTTCCTGGGCCGTCGCACCGGCTGTCTGGCCGTGGCCGATCGCCAGAGTTTTGGCGCGATCTATTTCGACGACGGCCGCATCACCTACGCTTCGATTGTTAACCGGCGTGATCGCCTCGGCGACATGCTGGTTCGGAGCGGGCGGATTACCGCCGAGCAGCTCGATGAAGCGATTGCCCGGCAGGAGGCCGATCGCGATCAGCGGCTCGGTGAAATTCTGGTCGCGGCTGGCGCGATCACCCGTCAGGAGCTGGAAGACTACATGCGCCTCCAGATCGAGGAGGCGGTCTACTTCCTGTTCACCTGGACGACCGGGACTTTCAATTTCGAGGCGGGAGTCCGCCCCGAGCAGCAGGATTTTCTGGTGGCGATCAATCCCGAAGCGCTGCTGCTGGAAGGCGCCCGCCGGGTGGACGAATGGAGTCTCATCGCCAAGAAGATCCCCAGCTTCGATCTGATCTTCGCAGTAGATCCCGAGCGGCTCGACGGCAGTGATGCCGCGCTGTCGGCCAGCCAGCGGCAGTTGCTGCCGTTGCTGGATGGCAAGCGCGATGTCCAGCAGTTGATGGACGAATCAGGTCTCGCCGAATTCGAAGTCGGGAAGGGGCTGTTCGGGCTGATTACCGCCGGCTTCGTTCGCCGAGTCGGCACGTCGGCCGGGGCGACCAGCCCGCGGGTTAATGAGACCCGAGTCGATGAACATCGGAACCTCGGCATCGCGTTCTATAAGACCGGAATGCTCGACGAAGCCCTCCGGGAATTTCGCCGTGTGGCTGAGCTGCGGCCGAGCGAAGGCGGGCCGCCGTTCTATCTGGGGCTGATCGCGCTGAAGCAGGCTCGCTGGGATGAAGCGGTGCAGGCATTCCGGGCATCGCTGGAAAAGGGCGGCCCTCGTCCGGCACCGCTCCACAATCTCGCGTTCGCACTGGAGCAGCTGGGACAGCTCGATGAGGCCGAAGCCGCGGAAGCCGACGCGGTGGCGCGAAACCGGGAAGATCCCGCGCTTCAGCTCGGCTGGGGGATCATCGCGCTAAAGCGGGGCGACGTAGAGGCCGCGCGGGCCCGGCTGACCCGGGCGCGCGAACTGTGGGGCAACGAGCGCCCGCCCGCGATCTGGTTCTGGGCGGCGGCGCTGGCAGCGGCACTGGCCGAAGGCTCGGTCGAGGCGCTGGAGCTGGGGCGCGCCGGGGTGGAAGCGTACCCCCTCAATCCGGTGCTCCGGAACAACCTTGGCGTACTCCTCGAAGTGGCGGGCGATACCGCTGCGGCCGAAGCGATGGTCCGCGGCGCGTTCACCGAGGAGCCGACACTTGCGCAGGCCAGCAAGAATCTGGCGGACCTGCTCTACCGGAACGGCCGCTACGACGAGGCCTACCAGGCGTACGAGCGCGCCGCCAAGCTCGCGCCGGAGTTGGGTGACGACCTCTATTTCAAGATGGGGAACATCGCCTACAAGCGGCGGGATCACGGCACCGCGCGCGCCAGTTGGCAGCGGGCGGCTTCGCTCAATCCGGGTCATCAGTTGGCTCGGGCCAACCTCGAAATGCTGGATCAGTCGTCATGATGTCTTCGCTCGACGATCCGGCATTCCTGTCGCTCACTCGGATGATTTCGGAACGCGCCGGCGTGAGTCTCGACGTGTACAAGGACAAGTGCCTCCGGCGCCGGATCGCCGTTCGGATGCGGGCCTGCGGCGTCCATACCTATCATGACTATCGTCGGGTGCTGGAAACCACCCCGGCGGAATATCAGCTTCTCGCCGACGCGCTCACCATCAACGTCACCCGCTTCTATCGCAATCCCGAAACCTGGGACCGGTTGCGCTCCGATGTCATCCCTTCGCTGCTGCGCGAATACTCGGGCCAGGTGGCCTGCTGGAGCGCCGGCTGTGCTTCGGGCGAGGAACCCTACACGCTGGCGATGCTCTGTCTTGACGCTCTCTCGGAGCAGGGCAGGTCGAGCTGGTCGGATCGGGTCACGATCGACGCCACCGACATCGATCGCCGCAGCCTCGAGCGGCTCGCTGCCGGTCGCTACCGCGCCGACGCGCTGGTGGATCTCCCTCCCGCGCTCAAGGAGCGATACCTCCGCCAGCTGGATGATGTGTATGAAGTGTCCAGCGCGGTGCGCCGCATGGTGCGGGCCGGGCGGCTCGACCTCGGGGCCGGCGCGCCGCTCCGTCCAGCGTATCATCTGATCATCTGCCGCAACGTGGTGATCTACTTCGACCGCCCAACCCAGGAGCGGCTGTTCAGCAGCTTCGCCGATCATCTCGTTGCCGGCGGTTATCTCGTGCTTGGGAAAGTCGAAACGCTGGTTGGTCCGGCGCGCGATCAACTGAATCTGGTCGATGCCCGCGAGCGGATCTACCGGAGGCCGGCGTGAGCGGGCGGGAGATTCTGGTGCGGGTGGCTGACCTCCGGACTGCCGCCGGCGGGGAGCGCCTGCTCACCGTGGGGCTGGGGAGCTGCGTCGCCGTCGTACTGCACGACCCGGTTGCGAAGGTGGGAGGCATGGCCCACGTGCTGCTGCCATCGCCCGCATTGAGCCGCAACGACGGTAATCCCGGTCGCTTTCCCCAGACAGCGGTTCCGCGCTTGCTCGAGCTGATGACCGAAGCCGGCGCCGCACCGTCGCGAATCACCGCCCGGCTGGCGGGCGGGGCATCGATGTTCGCCTCGCTGGCTGCGCCCGGCACGATTCAGATGGGCGAACGCAACGTGGTGGCCTGCCGGCAGGTGCTGAGCGAGCATGAATTGCCGGTGGTCGGCGAGGCGGTGGGCGGTGACTTCGGGCGGACGGTCCGGCTCGACACCGCTACCGGAGCCGTCGAAGTAATGTCGGTTGCGCATGGCGTCCAGCAGCTCTGAGCAGGCCGCCGTTCTGATCGCCGACGACAGTCCGTTCTTTCGTCGGCTGCTCGCCGGGATCGTCGAGTCGGCGCCCGATTTCCGGGTAGCGGGGACGGCGCGCCATGGCATGGACGCCATCCGCAAGGTCCACGAGCTGCAGCCCGACGTGGTGCTGATGGATCTGGAGATGCCGGAACTCGATGGTCTCGGCGCCATCGGTTATCTGATGTCCGAGAAGCCGGTTCCGATCATCGTGGTGAGCGCCTACGCCGGCGCCGGGACCAGCGCCGCGATCCGCGCGCTGGAACTGGGAGCGGTCGATCTCGTTGCCAAGGACGACGACCACAGCATCCCGGCCAACCAGCGGTTCGGCGATCGGGTGCTGGTGGCTCTCCGCGCGGCCCGCGGGGCCGAGTTGAGCCGGCTCCCGATGCTGGCGGAGCCGCCGGCGCAAACCCCCGTGCGACCTCCGTCCGGAGCCTATTTCGCTCTTCCCGGCCGGGCAGCGGCGTGCGTGGCAATTGCCGCGTCGACCGGCGGCCCGCGCGCGCTGGCCGAAGTGGTGCCGCGGCTCCTGCCGGGACGGAACGCCGCAGTGGTAATCGTCCAGCACATGCCCCCGCGCTTCACCCGCTCGCTGGCAGAGCGGCTTGCCGGCCAGAGCCGCCTCCGCGTGGTGGAGGCCGAGGCGCATACACCGCTCCTGGCCGACACGGCGTATGTGGCACCCGGCGACTATCACATGCGCGTCGCCGTCGGAACCAACGGGGTGGAAGTGCGGCTCGACCAGGGACCGACCGTCTGGGGGGTTCGCCCCGCCGCCGACCCGCTCTTTCGCAGCGTGGCGGAAACCTTCGGGAACTCCGCCGTCGGGGTGGTGTTGACCGGACTGGGCCGCGACGGAGCGGAGGGGCTTCGTGCGATTCACGACCGCGGGGGTCTCGGGATTGCGCAGGATCGTGAGACCGCGACCATCTATGGCATGCCGAATGCCGCGCGATTGGCCGGCGGAGCCGATCGGATTCTTCCGGTCGGCCGGATCGCCGATACGATCAACGATCACCTTGCGCGATCGCGGGCGGGATGATGGCAGTCATCGAGTTCCTCCTGGTGCGGGCAGGAGAACGGTACGTGGGATTGCCGCTGGCCCATC
>DASSTY010000067.1:0-2966 GCA_035707585.1 Gemmatimonadales bacterium | reverse complement strand
CTGGGCGGCAGTTTCGGGATCGCTGCAACCGCCACCCTGCTCACCCGGTTCGCGGAGAAGAATCGGGAAGCTCTGCTGAGCCACCTGACGCCGTACGATGCACCGGCGCGCGAGTGGGTGGGCCACGCCACCGGAATGATGGCGCAGCAGGGGGGCACGCTGGCGGAGGCCCGGCACAAGGCGCTGGCCCTGCTTCATCTGACGCTGGAGCGACAGGCTTCGGTGGCGGCGTTCGAGAAGATTTTCCTGCTGATGGGAATCACGTTTCTCTGTGCGTTGACGCTGCTGCTGCTGTTCCGGACCGGGAAAACAACGGGAGGGCCGGTGGGGCACTGAGCCCGGCGCGCACCGGCGTCAGTGGGGCCGGCCCACCCAGACGAACAGGCACCCCGCCCCGAACAGCAGCACCGGCGCCACCCAGGCGGCGGGAAATTCCGGGATCGACGCGTGGTACATGGCGATCATCCAGCCGATCCCGACCACCGCCAGCACCGCCCCACCCACTCGCTCCCAGCGCCAGGCCAGAATCAAACCGAGCAGTCCCGCCAGCACGGGCCAGATGGAAACCGGCGGCAGCTCCGGCGGACGCCGGCCAACCGCCTGAAGCACCACCGGGATTGCGGCTGCCACGACGCCCACAATACCAAACACTCGCGCGCCCATACGCCGGCGGTGCCGGCGGGGGCGCGGCTTGGCATCGGGCAGCATGATGTGGCGCAGATCAGCTCTCCGCCATGAACGGGTACGTCCAGTCGTGCGGCGGGGCGAAGTTCTCCTTCACCGAACGGGGCGACACCCACCGGATCAGGTTCAGCATCGAACCGGCCTTGTCGTTGGTCCCGCTGGCGCGAGCGCCGCCGAAAGGCTGCTGGCCCACCACCGCACCAGTCGGCTTGTCGTTCACGTAGAAATTGCCCGCCGCATGACGCAACGCTCGATCGGCCGCCACAATGGCGCCGCGATCCTGCGCGAACACCGCGCCGGTCAGCGCGTAGGGGCTGGTCTGGTCCACCAGCTCCAGCGTTTCGCTCCAGCGCTCCTCGGGGTAGACGTACACCGCCAGCACCGGGCCGAAGACCTCTTCGCACATCAGCCGATAACCGGGATCCTCCAGCTGAATCAGCGTGGGGTCGACGAACCATCCGGTTGAGTCGTCGGTGCCGCCGCCGGCGACCACGGTCGCTCCCGAGTCCTTCCGGGCCTGCTCGATATAACCCCGGATCTTCTTGAAGGCCCGCTCGTCGATTACCGCGCCCATGAAGTTGCGGAAATCCGCAACGTCACCGACCCGGATCTGCTCCATGATGCCCACCACGCGATCGCGCACGGCGGGCCAGAGCGAGCTCGGGATGTACGCGCGGCTCGCGGCGCTGCACTTCTGCCCCTGATACTCGAAGGCACCGCGCACCATCCCCACCGCCAGCGCGTCGACGTCGGCGCTGGCGTGGGCCACGATGAAATCCTTGCCGCCGGTCTCACCCACCACCCGCGGGTAGCTGGCGTAGTTGCCGAGGTTCTCGGCAACCGTGCGCCAGAGGGACTGGAACACAGCGGTCGAGCCGGTAAAGTGGATCCCCGCAAGTTGCCGGTTGGAGAGGAGTGCATTGCTGACCGCCACCGGATTGCCCGGCAGAAAGTTGATGACACCGGGAGGGAGGCCCGCCTCTTCCAGCAAACGATAGAAGTGATAGTTGCTGAGCGCCGCCGTCGCGGCCGGCTTCCAGACCACCGTGTTGCCCATCAGCGCCGGCGCGGTTGGCAGATTCCCGCCGATCGCTGTGAAGTTGAACGGCGTGATGGCGTAGACGAATCCTTCGAGGGGACGGTGATCGAGCCGGTTCCACGTCGCCGTCGCCGATTCGGGCTGTTCCCGGTAAATCCGTTCGGCGTAATGCACATTGAAGCGAAGGAAGTCGATCAGCTCGCAGGCGCTGTCGATCTCCGCCTGGAACGCCGTCTTGCTCTGACCCAGCATGGTCGCGGCGTTGAGCAGTTGCCGGTACTGCCCCGCCAGCAGATCCGCCGCCTTGAGGAAGATCGCGGCGCGATCTTCGAACCGCCACGAGGCCCATTCTCGTTGTGCGGCGACGGCCGCGTCGATGGCAGCCTGGATCGTCGCGGCATCGGCCTGATGGAACTGGCCCAGCGTCAACTGATGATTGTGAGGCGCCTTGACCGGGTGGGTATCGCCGCTGCGCACCTCGCGGCCACCCACGATCGCAGGAATCTCAACCTGCTCAGACGATACCGCTTTCAACGCGGACTTGAGCGCAGCTCGCTCGGCGGAGCCGGGCGCGTAGCTCAGGACGGGTTCGTTACGAGGCACCGGAATGTTGGGGAAACCGCTCATTGCAGCTCTCGGGAAAAAGTCGCGGGAAAGATACTACTGCCGGGGAGAGTCTTCTGCCGGCGGGTTGATCGGGAGGAACCCGGCCCCGGTGAGCACCTGCTGCCCCGCCGGCGACAGCAGCAACGCTAGCAGCGCGCGGCCTGCCTCGGCGTTGGCGGCTCCCAGCGGCACCACCGCCCCGAATACGATCGGCGCGCCGCGGATCGTAAGGCTGTCGTGGCCGCCGCCCGGGCGAGGGATCCGCACCGTGGCCTCGGCATACCGGGACGCCAGCTCCGGGTCGCTCAGGTTCAGCGCATCCGGCAGCTCGACATACCGCAGCCCGGCGGTTTCCGCGCTGGATCGGTAGGTCCAGGCATAATCCAGTTCCCCCGTCTGCAGCAGGGCAGTGAGATCGGACGACTTGGGCCGGAGATAGGCCGGAGTGGTAAGCGCCGCGAGCCGCTGCGCCAGCCCGGGCTGTCGGTAGTACTGCTCGGCCAGCTGGTAGACCAGGAGCGCGCGGTACCCCGCCGGATCGAGCGCCGGATCGGAATGCCCCACCCGCACGCCCGGCTGCTGGATCACCTGCCACCAATTGTCGCTCGTGATCCGGCCGGCCCCCGCCGAACGGGGA
>DASSTY010000066.1:0-5091 GCA_035707585.1 Gemmatimonadales bacterium | reverse complement strand
CCTGGCCGTCGGCGGTGTGCTCGTCGATTACCAGATCGAACGGCATGATTCGGGCAACCAGATCGGCAAAGCGGCGGCGGATCTCCTTGGTGACGTACGGCAGTTGTCGCGGCAGCGGCAGGTCGAGCGCGCGATAGACGCTGGCCATGCCGAGCGCCGCATCTTCGATCGCCTTGACCAGCACGCCGCGACGTTCGGCCCAGTCGGCCAGCCCCTCTTCATCAAAGAGATGGCGCGGCAGTCCGTAAACTTCGCCCAGCTCGCCTTCCTGATTCACCGCTTCGGCGTAGAGGTTGTAAGCGGTAAGATGATCGCTGCCGTTGGAGATGATGCCGTGCAGATCGCGCTCCTCGCGGGTCATCCGATGGAGTGAATCGATGCTGGAGCAGACCGCCAGCATCGGCACCAGGTCATCATCGGCGTGCACCAGGAGCTCGGCCCAGGGTCGCTCCACCGGGAGCTCCTCCACCTTTCGGCCATAGGGAGTGAGCCGCCCCACCTCCACCAGGCCGCGCGATTCCAGCGTCGTGAGCGCCCGGCGATATGCCGCGCGGTCGAGCGGCACCGGCAGATCGAGGTCGCGGGCATCCACGCCCAGTGCCGCGCAGGTAATCGCCACCCGCTCAGCGTCGCCGGCGAGCTGGAACTCCGGCGGGGTGGGCCGCAGCTCTTCGAAGATCAGATCGCGGTCGCTCAGGATGTACACTTCGCCGTCGGGTACGCGGCCATGCACCCGGCCCGCCATCTGGAGAATCTCGTTGGCGCCGAGATACATGCGGTGCAGCACGTTGCGGCCGCGCTCGACTACGTTGCCGTAGCGGGCATCGTAGATCACCACCGTATCGAGCCCGCGGATGTTGAGCGCCGACTGTCCCGCCGCCGTCATCGCCAGGAGGAACGGCCGCTCGACTTCGCCCTCCAGGAATGGGCGGATCACTCTGATCGGTTCGCCGCCATGATAGAACGCGGTGGTGAGCCGCTTCCACTGGGTGCCCAGCTCCACCGCGAGCTTCTCCACTTCGGCGCGGGTGGGGACGAACACCGCGACGCCGCGCTTCTGCTTGACGATGTGGCGAATGAATCGTTCGTCGAGGAATTCGTCGGGCTGCTCGGCGATCACTTTGACATCGGCCCGGAGCGCCGGGTCGAAGACGTAGCTCTGCAGCACCTCGCGGCTGGTGAGATAGGTGGCGTAGAAAGTGGGATCCACCGTGGCGCTGAGCCAGATGAACCGGCAGCCGGCCCGCTTCCCCAGCGCCAGGCAGAGCTCCAGCTCGGCGGAGGTCTGGTGGATTTCGTCGACGACGAGTGTGTCGCGGTCGGTGATCAGATCATCTTCAAACCAGCGGCGCGCGATTCCGGTGGTGACGATCACCACATTCCAGGAGGGAGTTTCGGGAGTGGCTTCGCGCTCGCGGTTGACCACACCCACCCGGAGCGGCTCTTCCAGGATGGTTTCGGCAATGGGGCGGATCGCCAGCGTCTTGCCGGTGCCGGTGCCCGCGACGATGCCGAACCCGAACCCGGCGGCGGCCCATTGCCGCAACTCTGCGCCATGCTCCCGCTCCAGCACCGTTTCGATGTGGAGTTGCATGGCGAGTTCGATCGTTTCGCAGGCGGCGCGGGTGGGCGCAATGACGATGATGCGCCCGCGGGGCGGAGCGGCTCGGCGATAGGCCTCGGGGTCGGGCGGGAGCTGGTGATTCCGGAGCTGACGCATAGGGCAATGAAGGCGGAGCCGTGGGGAAACGCAAACCGGTTCAGCCCGGCTGATTGCCTTCCTGGCTCTCTGTCGCCGCGCGCCGAGCCTGCGCCAGATAGGCCGGTTCCAGCTCCAGCAGATTGGCCAGCTTACGCACCAGATACGCCTCGTGCTCCGCGATGGTACCGTCGGCCAGCACCACGCCCCACATCACCTCCGCCAGGACCATGCGCTGGCCCAGGTCGTACTGCGACGCGATCAGGCGGGTGAACTGGAAGTGGTCGATTGACTGCTGCCGCTCGGCTTCGGCCAGGGCGATCAGTTCATCGGCGGTGGCCTGGTCGAGTCCGAAGTGGCGGCCCAGCGCGCGTTCGATCTGCTCCAGTTCGGAGGGACTGAACTCGCCGTCGGCATGGGCCAGTTCGAGGAGGAGCGCGCAGGCCGCGAGCTGGACCCTGCGATCGGGCTCGGACGGGCTGGGCGTGGGAGCGGGATTCTCGTGGAGAATCGTGCGGCTGACGAAATGGCGAATGGAATCGAGCATGAGGGAAGGTAATCAGGGCGCCTTGGCACGAAAAAACGCCGGCAGCGTGGCGCGACGGGGGTCTCGATCGGGGCGTTTGGGGGTATACAAGTACTTGTATAGGGGCGGAGCGGCGGGTTGAGTCAGCGCGGCGCGGTCATCGGCGGCTGACAGCCGCCACTCGGCTTGGACGAAGTCCTGAGGGACTCGGGCACCGACCCGAACGGCGGGTCGAATCTCGCAACGTCGGTTAAGTTACGGATACGGCATTGCACCACCGGTCCCCATCCTGGAGCTGAGTTGTCACCCAGCTACCGCCTGCTGCTTCGGCTGGCATGCACCGGCTGCTATGTATTCGGCGCGCTCTTGCTCGGGTCGAAGGCTGCCGAATATCGCATCGATCCAGACGCGAGTGAGGACTCGGGAATGGGCTCGGCTCTGGTACACCTCAGACGCCAATTCGATCCACACAACTACTCCGCCGAGGGCCGCCGCTGGATGTTCGCGAGTCTGCGCTGGCGCCTCGTTGGGCTGACCGTGGTGGTCTATCTGTGGGTCATCTAAGCTTCAATCCCGCATCCTCGAGCGGACTGGTCACCCACCATGCAGCGGCCCGGTCGAACAGTGAGGGTCATCATTCCATCCGCCGTACTTTGCCGTGAGTTGGCGCGCGGCCTGGTCGAGCTCGTCCCGTCGCGGGCCTGCGAGCGCGCAAGCAGCCGCCCGCAAATCACCGCCGGCGTTGTTCAGATAACGGAGCGTTCCGGCAGTGGCCGCGGTGAACGCTGAATCCGACTCTGCGGCCCGGAGCACCCAGGCAGCGTCGCAGCCGAAAGCGAACACCGTCTCGGCCTCCGCCGGTGTGAGCGGAGGGCGCAACGCCCGAATGGCGTCGCTGCGATAGAGGCCCGAGGTATTTCCCAGTGCTTCCAGCACCGGCCACCCGCGACCACTGAACTTCCGATAAGCGCGGAGGATATCGAAGTACGTGAGGCTTTCCTCCGGCGTACGCCAGCGATCATTGACGAGGAGAAGCGCCAGCGCGTAGGCTGTCGCGCCGGTATCGGCTCGCCACAACTCGCCCAGGGCGGAGTCGCGCCTGGCCTGCTCGCCTGGCGCCCGGTATAGATGGAGGATCTCCAGAACTCGGGCGGACAGCCGTTGATCACGTGTCCGAGCCTCGGCTGGTGACATCCGTCCGCCGGATGTAAACAGCCGCCGGTTGGCGGTGTAGCAGTCGTGCGGGAGCGGGGACTGGGCCCGAGCGGCCGGCGCGCCGATTGGCAACGCTGCCACGACAAGCAGCAGGACGATCCGGAATGGTTTCATTGGGTCGCTCACCCCTGTAAGACGCAAGCCGGGCGCACCGCGGCACATGCTCCTGCTGAATGGATTGGTGCTGTCGTAGAACCGGTCATTGACAACGCCGATTCCTTTTCCTTCTCCTTCTCCTTAGATCGGCGGCTGAGAGCCGCCACTCGGCTTGGACGAAGTCCTGAGGGACTTCCTGTCACCGGGCGCCGGCACCCCCATTCCAGGCTCTCGCGGCTACGGCGCGACAACCTGAATATCGCCACCGGCTTTCACGACCAGTGCCTTGAGGATCTCGACAGTCGTCGGCGTCACAGCGGTCACCCATACGGCCAATGCCGGCCCTGTGTTCGATTCGATGAAGGTGCCGGGGATCTGGGCGGCCGTCAGTCCCGAAGCCTGCAGCGCGACGCGCGGAACGGCAGCAGCCGATCGGGCGAACCGAGCCGGAGGCGACATATAGCCCATCAGGACCAGTCCGTTACGCACGTAGTCGAGAACCGCCGCCGTGTCGGCCCCGTCCAGATGCGGAACTACCGGGGGATGGCGGCGCGCAAGCAATCGATACGCGCTCGGCGAATCCAACAGATAGAGCACGCCGGAGCTGTCAACGGCTACAATCCCTTGGAGCGTGTCTCCGTGTTCCCCGACGCAGTACCCATGAATGAAATCGACATCGGGAAAGTAAGAATTTCGGGCGGAATCCAGCGCGGCTACACTGACGCAACCGCCGGGGCCGCTGGTCTGAGCCAGAATGGCGTCGGTGACGAGATCCGGGCTTACCGCTTGGACCATCGCTTCCTCACCATGGGTTGACGGGCCATGGCGGCACCCGGCGAAAGTTGCCACAATCACCAGCCCCGCAAGCAGCATTGAGCGCATCTGCACCCGACCTCATCTGGCTTAGTATCAGCAAGTCACCAAATCCCGCCAGGTACTCGTCACCATACCTCCGTCATGAACAGCAGGACGGCTTCATCCGGATCTCTGCGTGCGGGAACTCTGTGTCTCTGGATGCCCTTCGGCAGGCGCCATGCCCTGGTTCGCGTGCTCCAGGTAACGCCTCTCCGCCTCCTCCAGCCGCCGATGCGATCGAATGCTGTAGCCGATCAGCAGGATCACCGAAAGCGCCATGACTGCGGTCTGGCGCCATTCCGGCGTTGGTGTTCCCGGATAGGACCACCATACACCGAGAGCGATCGCGACGACGCCGATAACCAGGACCAACTCGAACCCGTGAATTCGCCTTGGATCCGATGCCATCTTTGACCCCCTTTCGAACGAACGCCGTTATCCCGATACAGTCGCAGTCGCTCGATCACGCCAGATGTACAAGTACCAGAACACCGGAATGGCAAGGAAGTTGGCGAAGGTCACGAGCAGAATCCACGTCGGCCGCTGGTGGCGCGGAACTGTGTCGACGCGGTAGGCCAAAACGGCGAAGAGCAGAACCAGCACCAGGCTGATCCCGAACATGCCCACCTGTGACCAGAAAACGATGTTGAACCATCGGAAGTACGTCGCCGATGCTGACGAGTTGCCGGCGAGACGGTCC
>DASSTY010000065.1:0-7146 GCA_035707585.1 Gemmatimonadales bacterium | reverse complement strand
TGATCATTGGCCGGGGGCGCTCCGCCACAGCGGTTTTCCTGGCTGCAGCGGCAAGCCTTGCCATCGGCCTGGGGCTGCTGGCGCTGGGACTCTGGGCCGCGGGGTACGATCCGATCCGCGCGCTGGGTGCGCTCTGGAACGGTGCATTCGGATCGTGGTACGCCATCACATCGGGCACGCTGGTCCGCTCGGTTCCACTGATCCTCATCGGGCTCGGCATCACGCTGGCATTCCGTGCCGGCGCATTCAACATCGGCGCCGACGGGCAGTTTTACGCCGGCGCGATTGCCGCGACCTGGGTGGGAGTGCATCTCACCGGACTGCCGTCATTCATTGCGATTCCAGTGCTCCTGCTGGCGGCCACCATCGCCGGGGCGCTGTGGGTTGCCGTGCCGGTGTGGCTTCGCCAGCGCTACGGCGTGTGGGAGGTAATCAGTACGCTGCTGCTCAACTTCGTGGCCGAGTCGCTGGTGAGCTACATGGTGCAAGGGCCGCTGCAGGAGCCGCAGCATATCTATCCGCAGAGCGCCGCCATCGCCCAGAGTGCCCAGCTTCCATTTCTGGGAGGAACTCGGCTGCATCTCGGGTTTGTGCTGGCCATCGTGCTGGGACTGGTGCTGGCCCTGGTGCTGGGCCGAACGCTCTGGGGATTTCGCCTGCGCGCGGTGGGCGCCGGGCCGCGCGCGGCGGAGATCAGCGGCCGGGTGATGACGGGGCGGATGATCGCGGTTGCGCTCCTCTGGTCGGGCGCTATCGCGGGGCTGGCCGGCGGGGTTGAATTGAGCGGCGTGTCGTACGCACTCTACCAGAATCTCTCACCGGGCTACGGCTTCACCGCCATCGCCGTCGCCTTGCTGGCTCGGCTCCGGCCGCTCGGCGTGATTGCTGCGGGAATTCTGTTCGGGGCACTGGAAGCCGGAGCCAGCGCCATGCAGCGCGATGCCGGGGTGCCCGCGGTCACCGTGTATGTGGTCGAGGCGGTGGTGATTCTGCTGGTGCTGCTGGCCGATATGGCGGCACGGCGAATCCAGGCGCGGCACGTGGTGCCGGAGCCGCTATGAGCCTCGATGGAATGGCACTCGTCAGCGGGTTTCTGGCGGCATCGGTGCGAGTCGCCACGCCGCTGCTGCTCGCCGCGCTGGGTGAAACCGTCGCCGAGCGGGGCGGGGTGATCAATCTCGGAATCGAAGGCGCCATGCTGGCCGGCGCGCTGGCAGCTGCGATCGGCGCCAGCATCGGCGGCCCCTGGACCGGGCTGGCCGCTGCGCTCATCGTGGGCGTGCTGACGGGGCTGGTGTTCGCCGCTGTTGCAGTCGGCGCGGGCGCCGATCAGATCATCACCGGAACAGCGATTACACTGGGCGCCACTGGACTTACTGGGGCAGTGTACCGGGCGTACTTCGGCGCCACCGGCGCGGGGCTGTCTCTGCCGACGCTGGCACCGATTCCGCTGCCCGGGCTCTCTCGGATCCCGGTGGTCGGTCCGGCGCTGTTCGACCAGCCGCTACCCACCTATCTCGCCGTGGTGCTGGTACCGGTGATCTGGTGGGGACTCTTCCGCACCCGGGCCGGTCTGGCACTGCGCGCCGCCGGCGAGGCACCCGAGACCGCATGGGCACTGGGCGTTCGGGTCAGATCGCTTCGGACGATCGGGACGGTGATCGGCGGCGCCTGCGCTGGTCTGGGTGGTGCCAGTCTGGTGCTGGCGCAGGTTGGCACCTTCGCCGAACGGATGACCGCCGGCCGCGGATTTGTGGCGATTGCGATCGTGGTGCTGGGGCGCTGGCATCCGGTCGGGGTGCTGCTGGCCGCCTGGCTGTTCGGGGGAGCGACCGCGCTTCAGTTCATCTTCCAGGCGTTGGGGCTGGCCGTGCCGTACCAGCTTTTCCTGGTGTTGCCGTATCTGCTCACGCTGCTGGCGCTGGCCGGTGTGGTGGGGCGAGTGCGGGCACCGGCAGGGCTCGGGCAGTAGGACGGTTGCCTCTGGCGCAGGCTTGGGAGGACGGTAAGTTCTAATCGGCCGGCTGCGGTTTATCCGTCCGGCGGCCCGTCTCCCTGGAGGCATACCATGTTGTGCTCCACTCCGGTTGTTCGCGGTTCACTGCTATCGGGGCTGGCTGTCGTATGCCTGGCCGGAGCTGCATTCGGCCAGGGCGAGGCTACCGCGATGTCACTTGCACCACTCGCCACCGACTCCTTCATGGCGGTGGTCCCTCCGCGCGATCCGGGCGATATCCGGGCAGATATGGACCGCGCCCAGGCCGATTTGCAGGCAGCGCAAACCCTCCAGGCGCAAGCCAAGGGGCTTCAGGTCGAGGCCGACGCTCAGTTGGAAGTACGGAAGCGCGATATCGACGCTCTCAATTCACGTATCAAACTGGCCGATAAGCAAAAACAGCAGGCCGACAAGATTTCGTTGCAGGCGCAGAAAAAGTCGGCCGAGCTTACTCGCGATTTGCTGCAGCGCCGAAAGGACCTCCGAGGCGAGGAGGTCGATGCCGCCAAGGCAGCAGAAGCGCGGGCAGAGGCGGCGCAACGGGCCTATCAGCTCGAGCTGGAATTGGCCAACCGCCGCAGCGAGCAGCGAGCCATTCAGGCGAATTCGACTCCGATCGATCGCGCCCGAGCCGCCCAGGTCGTGCGGCAACTGGAGCTCCGCACCCTGGAAGCGCAGCGCGACCTGGCCAACCGCACCAAAGAACTTGCCGACCGGAACAAAGAGGTGGTCCAACGGCGGCTGGATCTGCTCAAGGCGCAGCAAAAACTGCTGGCGCCGGGGAACTGACGATGAATGAGACCGAACCGGCATCTTCGACCGGCCCCGCACGCTCACGGGGTGCCCGGGTAAAGCGTTGGCTGATCAGCTTTGCTGTGGGTGTCTTGGCGGGGGCGGTGCTGTTTGGGATCGGCTGGTGGCAGGGGCGGCAGGAGGTGAGCCGGCTGAATCAGCGGATCACCGAGATGCAGACCGAGCTCGCTCATGCGCGGAACCGGGCGTCGATCATGGAAGCGCGCGCCTCGCTCTATCGCGCCGCCATCGATCTCGACCAGCGCAACTTCGGCACTGCTAACGGCCACCTTCGGGCCGCTGCGCACGCGCTCGGCGCGGTCACGGATACGACCATCACCGGACTCCGCGAACTGGGCCAGGCCGTAGCCGCCACCGATCTCACCGTCGCCGCCGATCTGGAAGCCCAGCGCAACCAGGTCATCCAGTACGCCCAGCGGCTGGACGGGCTGACGGCCGACACGGTCATGGTAGTTCCGATGGAAGGGGATTCGCGCTAGGGAAGCGGGAAGCGGGAAACGAGATGCGGGTCGTGCTCAACGCGGCATGGCAACCTTCGGACCTTCCCACTTCTCACTTTCTCGTTTCTCCTTTCCCGTTTCCCGCCCCGCCGCGCATCTCCTCCCGTGCAGCGCCGATCAGTTCCCGCACCTGATCTCTGAGGGCCGGAGCATCGCGGAGGGTGAGGCCGGTGGTTTCGACCGGGGGGAGTACGCGGACCTCGGCGTTGGATCGGCCCATCCGCCAGCTGTTCTTCCGCAGCGCGGTGGCGGTGCCGCTGATGGCCAGCGGCAGCACCGGCACGCCGGCCTTGATCGCCAGCCGAAAGGCGCCGTCCTTGAACGGGAGCAGGTCGCCGCCCGCTGAGCGAGTGCCTTCCGGAAAAATCATCACCGACACCCGATCCTTGAGTATGTCGCGGCACCGCGCCATCGCCTCGGCGGCACTGGATGGGCGCCCGCGGTGCACCGGAATGTCGCCGGCGATCGCCATCTCCCAACCCATCACCGGGATCCGGAAGAGCTCCGCCTTGGAGAGCCACTTCATTTCCCAGGGCAGGTGGCTGATCAGCAGGATGTCGACGAACGATTCGTGGTTGGACACGACGACATACGGCCGCCGCGGATTGCTGATCGGCACTCCGGACCGGCGGAATCGCCATAGCGGATTGAGCGCCGCCTGAACCACCGCAATCTTCCGAAACAGCAGGCCAACGGTGTAGCGGCCGCGGTCGAACGGCGCCGTCACCAGCCGGGTGAGCGCCATGAGCGGCAGCCAGACGGCGATAACGACCGCCAGTACCAGCCAGGCCCAGAGTGATGCGATTGTGATCCAGAGTCGGTGCATCGCTTCCGTCGTGAACAGGGCGGAGTGTGCCGGCGCACAGCAGCGGGGGCCGGCGGCCGGTAACCTTACCCGAGAGTCGCCGGCCGGACAAGGCCCGGTGCCGCGTCCAACATTCGGGGATCACCATGGCCACACCAGCTCCGGTGAGCGAACCGCGGCACTGGAATCTGCCGTCAGTGTGCCTGGCGGGCCTGCTGATACTGGCCTGTTTCTATACTCTGTACTTCGCTCGCGAGCTGCTCTTTCCAATCGTGCTCGCGATTCTGCTCGACTTCCTTCTGAGCCCGGTCATCCGTTCGCTCCGGCGGCTCCGGATCCCCGAACCGCTCGGTGCCGGCCTCGTGATCCTCATCGGCTTGGGCGCCGTGGGACTCGCGAGCTATGAACTGGCTACGCCGGCGCGCCAGTGGGTGGCCCGCGCGCCCCACAGCGTCGCGCAGCTGCAGGAGCGGCTCCGAGCGATTCGGCAACCGGTAGAAGCGGTGACTCGCACCGCCGAGCAGGTTGAAAAGGCGACCTCCATGAACGGCAACACCCCGGAAGTCGTTATACGAGGGCCCTCCCTGACCAAACGGCTGTTCGGCACCACCCAGAGCATTCTGGGAGCGGCGCTTGAAATCATCATTCTGCTCTACTTTCTGCTCGCCTCCGGCGACCTCTTCATGCAGAAGCTGGTGCACGTGCTGCCGGCTTTTCACGACAAGAAACGCGCTGTAGCGATCGCGCGCGAAATCGAAGGGTCGGTTTCCACCTATCTCGTCACCATCCTGCTGGTCAACGGCGGTCTCGGAGTTGCCGTGACGATCGCAATGGCGCTGCACGGGATGCCCAACCCGGCTCTCTGGGGCGTTCTCGCCATGTTCGCTGAATTCGTGCCCTACCTCGGCGCCACGGTTCTGACCGTCGTGTTTACGCTGGCGGGGCTGCTTACCTTTCCGAACACGACGCATGCACTGTTGATCCCGGCCACGTACCTGGGGCTCAACCTGGTCCAGTCTCAGATCGTAAGCCCGCTGGTGATGGGACACCGGCTGACACTCAACCCGGTCGCCATCTTCGTCGGGATTATGTTCTGGTGGTGGGTCTGGGGGATACCGGGAGCGTTTCTGGCGGTCCCGCTGCTTGCGACGTTCAAGATTTTCTGCGATCACATCGAGACGCTGGCACCGGTCGGTGAATTCCTGGGCCAGTGACGGAGCCCGCACCAGTGCGACTGCCCAATCGCGAGTGGGATCTGATCAGCTCCGCCGTTCCGCCGCTCGATGCGGAGCGGGTGCGGATTCATCGGGGAGATGAGCCGGGGCCGGCGGCGATCATGCGCCGCGCGGTGCTGGCCCTGAGCGGCGGCCGTGCCGTAACGCTCGGCAACGATGTGTTTCTGCCAGACCACTCCGCCGATGACCCCGCCACGCTGGCTCACGAGCTGACCCATTGCGCTCAGTTTCAGCGCTGGGGCCCGCTGCACTACTACGCCCGCGGACTTGGGGTGCAGCTCCGCGATCTGCTGCATCGCGCCACCGGGCTCGGCGGCAGCCCCTATCGCTACTTCATCGAGCCGGGCAAGCCCTTCGAGGCGTACGGCATGGAGCAGCAGGGGCAGATCGTGGAGGACCAGGTGCGGTTCAGGCGTCCGGTGTTTTATCCTCCCACAACGCCATCACATTCCCGTCGTGGTCGGCGATCATCGCCATGATGCCCCAGGCCTGCTGGGTCGGTTCGTTGATGAACGTCACCCCCTTCTCATGCAGTGTTCCGCAGAAATCGAGCAGGTCCGGCACGTAGAACGTCAGGCCGGTGTGGCGCCCCACCATCGCCTTTGAATCGGGGTGCACCGCGGGGTGGACTCCCAGCCGAGTCGGCCCGTCCAGAAACTCAGCGCCAAACGATCCCTCCCGCAGCAGAGGAAGACCCAGCACGTCGCGGTAGAATTCGATGGCGCGCTCGATGTTATTGACGAAGATGGCAACGCTGTAGAGAGATTCGATCATCGCTTCAGTTCGTGTAAAGGTCAGCCGGCGCAGAACTCCAGCGCGCCGAGCGATTCGGCGATTTCGCTGGTGACATAACAGTGCAGCCCGCAGGGAACCAATCCCGCCGCCCTGAACGCGCGGCGGTACCTCACTGGCGAACGCCGCCGAAGTCCGTTCAGGTCTCCGGTCAGCCGGTCGGAACTGGTGTACGCTTCGAGATACGCCATCCCGCCCAGCCGATCGGCAATTTCTGCCAGCCCCGCCGCGAGCTGAGCGTCCGGAAGGTAATGGAGGACGTCGGCGCAGACGATTACATCATACGGTCCGGGCAGGCCGAGCGACGGGAGATCCTCGATTCCGCCGAGCCGAATGTTCCGGCGCGGGCCAAACCGCCCAACCGCGTACTCACTCGGGTCGATGCCGATGTATTTGACTCGCGGGCGCAGCTTCCGTAACGCCGGCTGCCACCGTCCCTCTCCGCAGCCGATGTCCAGCACACTCGCCACTCGGCGGCCCAGCACCTGCTCCGCTGCGGCCACTACCAGCGCCGCGGTGCGCTCCAGTTCCCCCTGGGCGCGGACCCTGGAGCGGGGATTCCGGTACCACCGATCGAAGTAGCGGCGATCGTACGCCTTTGCGCCGGGCTGTGTCATTGGCCGGCAGTGCCGAGCAGAAAGCTGACGTCGGCGCCGGCGGGATAGCTCTCGGGCGGAACCTTGCCGTGGTAGATCAGGCATCCCGACGTCCCGATCAACCGTGCCGCTGCGCCGTCTACCAGAATGCCGGTGCCTTCGGGCAGTGCCGCCACGGTCGACTCCGGATTCGCCGCCAGAAATTCCTGCAGCCGCTCCGGCCGGGTTTCTCCATTGTGATTGGGAAGCTGCGCTTCGGTGTAGTGGGCGTTGATCTGAAACGGCACCAGCGAGAGGGCCGCAAATGCCGGCGGTTCGACGATCGGCATGTCGTTGGTGGTGCGGATGCTGGGACAGGCCACTACCGATCCGGCGCTCCAGCCGAGATAACGGGCGCCGCTCTGCACCG
>DASSTY010000064.1:0-3934 GCA_035707585.1 Gemmatimonadales bacterium | reverse complement strand
AGCGCCAGCTGTCTACCTCCAGCTTGAGCGCGGCGTAGGTTTCGGTGCGCGAGTCGGGCGATACCCCCGGCTCTTCGCGGTACCCCGCCACCGTCTGCCCGCCGATCACGCCGCCGGTATACTGCCCCAGCACGACCTCGTCGGAATCGATCAGCGCCACTGAGCGCAGCGCCTTGATCTTCTCAAACCGGATCGACTCGGCGTCGAACGTAGCGGGCACTTCCATCGCGACCAGCGCCAGGAGCTGAGTGCCGTGGTTCTGAATGATGTCGCGCACCGCGCCGGCCTTTTCGTAGTAGCCGGCCCGCTTGCCGATACCGATATCCTCGGCCACCGTGATCTGCACGCCGGCGACATGATCCCGGTTCCAGAGTGATTCGAAGACGGCGTTGCTGAACCGGAACACCAGCAGATTCTGCACCGTCTCCTTGCCGAGGTAATGATCGATCCGATAGATCTGGGATTCATCGAAGTAGCGATGAACCAGCTTGTTCAGCTCGAGCGCGCTCTGGTAGTCGCGGCCAAACGGTTTTTCGATGACGATCCGGGTCCAGCCCGGGCTATGGTTGAGCCCGGCCTCGCCGAGTCCCTCGATGGTGGTCCGGAAGACGCCCGGGGGAATCGCCAGATAGAACACCCGGTTCCCCGGCAGCGAGCGCTGCTTTTCCAGCTCGGAGAGCTTGGCGCCGATCGCCTGGTAATCTCCCGGAGTGGATCCGCCGATGGTGTGATAGAACAGGCAGCGATCGACCCAGCGCGCCACCGCATCATCGTCGATTCCCGCCAGGACCTGCCGCACCAGCGCGCGATACCCGTCGTCGCCCAGGCCGCTTTCCCGGGCCACGCCCACGATGAGGCAGTCATCTCCGATCCGTCCCTGCCGGTACAGCGCGAAGAGCGCGGGCAGAATCTTGCGGCGCGACAGATCGCCGGTTGCGCCGAAGATGGTGAAGATGCCGCACGGGGTGTGCTTCACTTTCATGTGGCGGGCTCCGCTTTGACTGCGTGGCCTCCGAACTGGTGCCGCAGCGCCGAGAGCAGCCGGTCGCCGAATGACTCGGCGTCGCGGGAGCGGAGTCGTTCGATCAACGCCAGCGAAATCACCGGGGCGGGAACGTCGAGATCGATCGCCTCCGCCACGGTCCAGCGCCCTTCCCCCGAGTCGGTAACGTAGGGGGCGATCGCAGCGAGGGTGGGATCCTGCTGCAGCGCCCGTTCGGCCAGATCGAGCAGCCACGAACGAACCACGCTGCCGTAACGCCAGATCCCGGCGATCTGCGGAAGATCGAGATCGAACGCTTCCTTGTGCCGCATGATGCTGAAGCCTTCGGCGTACGCCTGCATCAATCCATACTCGATTCCGTTGTGTACCATCTTGACGAAGTGCCCCGCGCCGCTGGGGCCCACGCGTCCCCAGCCGCGATCGGCTGCCGGCGCCAGCGTCTCGAAAATTGGGCGCAGCCGCTCAACCGCTTCGGCAGGGCCGCCGATCATCATGCTGTACCCTTCGGCCAGTCCCCAGATTCCGCCGCTGGTGCCGACATCCACGTAGTGCAGTGACCGCGCCGCCAGCGCTTCACCCCGCCGCATCGAATCCTTGTAGTTGCTGTTGCCGCCGTCGATCACGGTGTCGCCGGGAGCGAGCATTCCGGCCAGCGCCATCACGGTCTGTTCGGTGGGGTCGCCGGCGGGAACCATCACCCATACCGCGCGGGGAGCCGGCAGCGCGGCTACTACGGCGGAGAGCGAGTCGGCCGGGACCGCTCCCCCCTTGGCCGCGGCTGCCACCGCCGGCGGTGCACGGTCGTAGGCCACGACGCGATGCCCACCCTTGAGCAGGCGCGTCACCATATTGGAGCCCATTTTGCCGAGCCCGACCATTCCCAGATCCATGACGACTCCTATTCGTCTATCAACACCGCGCGGGCGGGCGCTCCGTCCAGTCCGGCCAGTCGAAGCGGGAGGCAGATCAGCTGATACCGGCCCGGGGCGATGCCGGCGAGCAGCAATCCCTCCACGATGACCACGTTGCGCGCAAAGAGTGTCTTGTGAGTGCGATGATGCCCCGAATGGAATTGCTCGATCGAGTAATAATCGATGCCGACCAGCTCGACGCCGGCGTCGGCCAGATATTCGGCGCCGTCGGGAGCCAGGTAGGTGTAGTCGGAGACGAAGTCGGGGCGGGCAAGGAGGGCGGAGTTGCGGGTCTTGAGCAGAACCCGCCGCCGCCCCTGCAGGTCCTGCGCGGCCAGCTCGGCGGCGCCGATGGCGCGCACCTCGTCGGGAAACTGGAGCACCACCGCGGGGCCGATCAGCGTCTCGAGGGATACCTGATCGATTCCGGGCGCGGAATCGGAGAAGTGGCGCGGCGCGTCAACGTGGGTGCCGGTGTGAGATCCGAACGCCACCGAGGAGACGTTGGCGCCGGCTCCGGCGGCGATGGCCTGCTGGGGAGCGATCCGGATCTCCGGGTTGCCGGCGTAAACCACGCCGCCATTCACCACCGGCACGGAGATATCATGGATCGCGGACATCATTTCCTCCTCACGCTCACGTCCCCGCGAGAGCAGCGGGGTATCACCGGTTAGTATACATCAGTTCGGTGCCGCATGACGGCGAGCTGGAAAATTCGGCTCGGTCGGCGCTGCGGCAGGATACCGCCGTGGTCTGGGAGTAAGCGATGGCCCGAGAGGACGAGAAGCGGGGCGGGGATGCGGTCATCGGAGTGGACGTGGGGACCTCGTCGGCGCGGGCCTTTGCCTTCGATGTCCGCGGCGCGCTGCTCGGCGGGGTGAAGGTGCCCTACCCGTGGACCAGCACGCCCGACGGCGGAGTGGAGACCGACGCCGAGCGGATCGTCAGCGCCACCGCCGAAGCGTTGGATGGAGTGCTGGCGCGCATGGCGCCGGCAGCGCGCCGGGTAATCGCCGTTGGCACCGCCGCGCTGTGGCACAGCGTGGTGGGACTCGATGCCGGCGGCCGTCCGATTACGCCGGTCTATCCCTGGAGCGATACCCGGTCGGCCGGCGCCGCGGCGCGACTCCGGTGTGAACTCGACGGTGCGGAGGTGCATGCCCGCACCGGCGCCGCGCTGCATCCCAGCTATCTGCCAGCGCGCCTGCGCTGGCTGCACGATACCGCGCCGGCCGTCTGCGCCCAGGTACGATGGTGGGTTTCGGCCGCGGAATATCTGGAGTGGCGGCTGCTGGGCGTTCGGCGCGTGAGTTACTCGATGGCGTCCGGGACGGGACTGCTCGATCAACGGTCACTCGAGTGGGATGATGAGCTGCTGGCGGCGGCGAGAATCAGCGCCGAACAGCTCTTCCCCCTGGCAGATCTCGACGACACTGCCCGCGGGCTGCAGCCCGAATTTGCCGATCGCTGGCCCGCGCTCCGCAACGTGCCATGGCTCCCCGCCGCTGGCGACGGCGCCTGCGCCAACGTCGGCAGCGGATGCACCACGCCAGAGCGGATTGCGCTGTCACTTGGCACCTCGGGTGCGCTTCGGCTGCTCGATGCCGCCGCGGATGTCGCGATTCCGCCGGCGCTCTGGTGCTATCGGCTGGATCGAACCAGCGCGCTCTGGGGCGGCGCGGTGTCGGGCGGCGGCAACGTGTACGCCTGGCTCCGTCGAACGCTCCAGCTCCCGTCCGCCGAAGAGCTGGAGCGCCGGCTGGCCGAGTCTGCCGCCGATGATCATGGATTGACGGTGCTGCCGTTCCTGGCCGGCGAGCGGAGCCCGTACTTTCCGCTCGATGCACGAATGAGTATCGCCGGCGTGACTACGGCGACGACTGCGGTGGAGATTGCCCAGGCGGCGCTCGAAGCGGTGGCGTTGCGCCTGGCGCTCATTCGCGACGCGCTGCGCCGGTTTCGGCCCGACGCGGGGATGATCATCGCCAGCGGCGCGGCGCTGAGACACTCTCCGGCGTGG
>DASSTY010000063.1:0-4674 GCA_035707585.1 Gemmatimonadales bacterium | reverse complement strand
GGCGGGGCTGGCCCGGAACGGACGGCCAACGTATTCGAGATTGATGCGCCGCTCCGCCGCGAGGTCGCGCAGCCGCGGCTCCATGTAGCTCCACGCGCCCATGTTGCGCGGCTCCTCCTGAACCCAGAAGAGCTCGTCGGCTTCGCGGTACTGCGCCAGAATCCGCCGCACCGATTCGGCGGGGAACGGATAGAGCTCTTCCACCCGCACGATCGCCGGACGATGTTCGGTCATCTTCTCGGCTTCGCTCAGCAGGTCGTAATACACCTTGCCCGAACAGAGCACCACGCGATTGATCTGCTCGGCCCGGCTCGACGCCCAGGGATCGTTGAGCACCGGCTCGAAGCGGCCTTCGCTCAGGTCGGTCAGGTGGCTGGCAGCAGCCGGAAGACGCAGCAGACTCTTGGGCGTCATCACCACCAGCGGGCGCTGCCGCGGGTCCAGCGCCTGGCGCCGCAGCAGGTGGAAGTACTGCGCCGGCGTGGTGCAGTTGGCCACCCGCAGGTTGTCTTCTGCCGCCAACTGGAGGAACCGCTCCAGCCGCGCGCTCGAGTGCTCCGGCCCCTGGCCTTCAAAGCCATGCGGCAGCAGCAGGGTGAGCCGCGAAGTAATCCCCCACTTGGACAACCCGGCGGAGATGAACTGATCGATGATGATCTGGGCGCCGTTGAAGAAGTCGCCGAACTGCGCCTCCCAGATCACCAGCGCTTCCGGTGCGGCGGTGTTGTAGCCGTATTCAAAGCCCAGCGTCGCCAGCTCGGAGAGCGGACTGTTGTGGAGCTCGAACGGTGCCCTGGCTTCCTTGAGGTGACGCACCGGTGCGTAGGTGGCGCCGGTCTTCGAATCGTGCAGCACCAGATGGCGGTGGCTGAACGTGCCACGCTCGGTGTCCTGCCCGGTGAGCCGAAGCGGAACGCCTTCGGTAAGCAGTGAGGCGAACGCCAGAGCTTCGGCGTGGCCCCAGTCGATTCCGCCTTCGGGGCCGAGCGCCGCCTTCCGCCGTTCCAGCTGGCGGCGAAGCTTGCTGTTGACGGTGAAGTCGGCGGGCCAGCTTACCAGCTCCTGGTCCAGCGCGGTCAGCCGGTCGGCGGGAACCGCCGTCTGTACCGGCTCGCCCTGCCCGCCGGATGCCCGCGCCATCGGCGCGACCGCCGCCGCGGCGCCCTCGCTCCTGAGCGCCTGCTGGCGGCTCACCATCAGTTCATATGCCTGCTCGGCTTCGGCGTCGGCCTGGCCGGGCTGGAGCACGCCGGCTTCGGTGAGGCGCTGGGCGTACAGCGCGCGCACCGTGGGATGCGACTTGATCGCGGTGTACATCAGCGGCTGAGTGTAGGCCGGCTCGTCGCCTTCGTTGTGCCCGTGGCGCCGATAGCCCACCAGATCGATCAGCACATCGTGGCCAAACCGCTCGCGGTACGCCATCGCCAGCCGCACCGCGGAGAGACAGGCCTCCGGATCGTCGGCGTTGACGTGGATGATCGGGACATCAAATCCCTTGGCCAGATCGCTGGCGTGGCGGGTAGACCGCGCCTCGTTCATTCCAGTGGTAAAGCCGATCTGGTTGTTGGTGATGATGTGCAGTGTGCCGCCAGTGCGATACCCCGCCAGCTCGCTCATGTTGAACGTCTCTGCCACCACACCCTGACCGGCGAACGCGGCATCTCCGTGAATGGTGATCGGGATCGCCACACCGGGGTTGTGCTGCGGTTCGGCGCCGCTCCGGTCGGTTTGCTTGGCGCGGGTTCGCCCTTCGACCACCGGGCCGACGAATTCGAGATGGCTCGGGTTGGGCGTAAGACTCACCGCGAGCTGGTGACCCGAGGCGGTCTGATAGCTGCCGTCGGCGCCGAGATGGTATTTCACATCGCCGGTGCCGGTGTCCTCGCCCTCGGCGTCGCCGTGCTTGCCTTCGAATTCGGCGAAGATGCTTTCATAGGGACGACCCACGGTGTGCGCCAGCACGTTGAGCCGTCCGCGGTGCGCCATGCCGAGCACCGCTTCGCGCACGCCGGCCTGAGCCGCCAGTTCGAGCGCTTCGTCGAGCATCGGAACCAGCAGATCGACGCCCTCGATGGAGAACCGCTTCTGTCCCAGATACGACTTGTGCAGAAACTGCTCGAGCGACTCGACCTGGGTGAGCCGCGCCAGCAGCCGGCGCTGCTCGTCGGCCGAGAGGGGCTGGCGGAACGCGCCCGATTCGATCTGCTCGCGGAGCCACACGCGGGCTTCGTGATCGGAGATGTGCTCCACCTCATACGCCATCGTGCCGCAGTAGGTGGCCTGGAGATACGGCAGCGATTCCGCCAGCGTCGCACCGGGGACATAGATCCGCAGCACGCTCGAGGGAATCGACGCCATGATCTCGGGAGTGAGTCCCAGCGATCCCGGATCGAGCGACGGATCTCCTGACGGTTCCGACCCCAGCGGATCGAGACGCGCCGCCAGGTGCCCATGCGTGCGGAACGCCTTCACCAGCGCCATCGCGGCGGCAACATCCTCGAGGGCGGACAGACGGACAGTCGGACTGACGGACTGTTCAGCAGTCGCAGCCGCGGCCATCTGCGCCTGTCCGTCTTCCCGTCCTCCCGCCTGTCCGCCCGTCCGTCCGTCCGTCAGTCCGACCGTCTCATAAAACCCCTCTTCCCCCTGCAGCAGCCGGTCCAGCGTGGCGAGGAAGGATCCCGACTCGGCGCCCTGGATCACGCGGTGATCGTAAGTGCTGGTTACGGTCATCACCTTGCCGATGCCGAGCTGGCGAATCGTTTCGGGAGTGGCGGTGCTGAATTCCGGGGGATAGCCGATCGCGCCTACGGCGATGATGCTGCCCTGGCCCATCATGAGCCGCGGCACCGACGCAACCGTGCCGAGCCCGCCGGGGTTGGTGAGCGACATGGTGGCGCCGGCGAAATCGTCGGGCATCAGCTTGTTGTTGCGGGCCTTGTCGATCAGCGATTCGTAGGTGGCGTGGAACGTGGCGAAATCCATCGTGTCGGCACGCTTGATCACCGGCACGACGAGACCGCGGCTCCCGTCCTTACGAGTGACGTCCACCGCGATACCCAGCGAAATCCCCTCCGGCTCCAGACGATAGGGCTTGCCGTCCACCTCGGCGAACGAGTGGCCCATCGAGGGATGCTTCCGCGTCGCCTGAACGATTGCCCAGGCGATCAGGTGGGTGAAGGAGATTTTCTGCGTGCTTCCCGCCGCCTTGAGCGCCTGATTGAGCTCGCGCCGGCGCGTGTCCATCACCGTAACTGGGAGTTCGCGGAAGGTGGTGGCGGTGGGGACGGTAAGACTCTCCGCCATGTTGGCCGCGAGCCGGGCCGCCGGCCCCTTGAGGAGAATCTGGCCGCCGGCCCCGTCTCCCGATGCCGCGGATGCGGCAGGTGACGGCTGGCCGGGTGCCGGTGCCGGCGGCGCCGGCGGGCGCTCGCCGACAACACCACTCTCAAAAAGCTGACGCCACTCGGGACTGACCGAGGCGGGATCCCGCAGGAAATCCTCGTAAAGGGCCTGCGCGAAGCCCGCATTGGCGGTTTCGAACACGTTCGGATCCACGGCTTGCTCCAAGACCGGCGGAATAGGCGCGACGATCCGCTCCCCGGTCAAAACGGGGAACGGTCGAACCGACTTGAAGATAACCGCCCGCAAGGGGGTTTTGGATGGGGGACGGGGGCTAGCGGGACCCCTCGACGAGCCGGTCGTAGGCGGCGGCTTCCGCTCCCACCCGCTCCTCGTTCCAGCCGAGCTCCCGTCCCAGCAATTCGGCCACGCGCTGGGCCGCCCGGACGCCGTGGTCGGCGGTTTCGTAGAAGAGATGAATCCGCCGCACCAGCACGTCTTCCACCGTCTGCGCCAGCTCGCGGCGGGCCGCATGGATCACTTCGGCTTCTACCGAGGGGTGATCGGGGTGCAGCCGACGAAAAAGCCGGCGATCCTGCAGTCCGAGATTGTAAATTCCCGCCGCTTCGGTTCCGTAGTGCCGCAGCAGATGCTCCACTGTACCGGGGCCCAGTCCCGCTTCCAGCCCGCGTTCGCGGAACGGCGCCAGATCGGCCACCTCACCGCCGATCAGCGGCTCCATGTCGGTGGGCGGCCGCGAGGGATTCTGCTTGTATCCTCGGTCGCGCAGCTCCTTGACGGCCCGGTCAACAGCATCGGCCGCCATCAGCCGGTAGGTGGTCAGCTTGCCGCCGGCCACGGTGATCATTCCACCGATTCCGCGGCTCACCACGTGTTCTCGAGAGACATCGTCGGCCGATTCGCCCCGAGTCTTGCCGCCCACGAGCGGGCGCAGACCAGCCCAGGTGGCGCGTACGTCGGCAAAGGTGAGATGCGCGCCGGGGAACTGGGCATTGGCCGACCGCAGCAGATACACCAGATCGTCTCCCGAGGCGGATACGTCGTCGGGAGACTCGGCGGAATCGGTGTCGGTGGTGCCGATGTAGGCGTGGGCGCCCCAGGGGAGCGCGAACATCACCCGGCCATCCACCCGGCTGGCGAACGTCACCGCCGAATGAAGCCCGAGGCGGGTGCGCGGCACCACGAGGTGCACGCCCTTGGTAACCCGAAGCAGCGGCGGGGTGCCCGGATGCTCCAGCGCCCGGAGCCGGTCGGTCCACGGACCGGTGGCGTTCACCACGACGCCGGCCTGGATCACACCGCGTTCGCCGG
>DASSTY010000062.1:0-2279 GCA_035707585.1 Gemmatimonadales bacterium | reverse complement strand
CCCAGCTTCTGCACGTCCTCCGTGGTCTCGCGCACCATCGCGTCGATGACGTCGTCGACCGTGACGACCCCCAGCACGCGCTGGGCGCCGTCCACGACGGGGATGGCCAGGAGGTTGTACTTGGAGATGATCCGGGCCACGTCTTCGCGATCGGTAAGCGGACGAACCGAAACCGGTGCGCGCACCGTGCCGATCCGGCTTACCGGCGTGTTGGGCTCCGCCAGCAGGATTTCGCGCAGCGAGACGACGTGGAGCAGCTGCTGGCTGACGGGGTCGAGGACGTAGATCGCGTAGACCGTCTCCTTCCCGCTGCCGACTTCCAGAATGTGCTGCCGAACCCGGTCGGCGGTCCAGGAAGCCGGGACGCTCACGAACTCGGTGGTCATGATGCCGCCCGCGGTGGTGGGCGGGAAGCGGAGCAGGAGCCGGAGGGTATTACGGGTCGGTTCGTCCAGGACGTGAATCAGCCGCTGGACCGCTGTGTCGGGCAGCTCGCGGAAGAGCTCCACCTGCTGGTCGGCCGACATCGCCTCGAGCACCGGTACGGCGACTGACTCTTCCAGTTGCTCGAACAGTTCGCCGCGCCGGTCGAGCTCCGGCTCGTCGAAGAGCTGGACCGTGCGGTGGAAGGGAAGGGCGCTGACGATCCGGGCCGCCGCTTCGACCGGCAGCTCGTTCAGTGCCTCCGCCAGGTCGGGGGGAAGCAGATCGGCGGTGGCGGCCTGGAAATCCTCTTCGTCGCCGGAGAGGAGATAGAGCAGCTCGGGGCTGGGAGCGGGCGAGTGGTCGGTGGCCATGGGAACCCCACCAGAGTTACTCGGCCGTCACCGCCTGGCCGATCCAGCGTAGATAGTCGGCGCCGCCGGCCACGATCGGCAGCGCGATGAGTTCGGGAACCTGATACGGATGACGGCGCCGGATTTCAGCCTCGAGCGCCGCCAGTCGTGCGCGAGTGGTCTTGAGATGGCAGTACCACTCGCTCGCAGTCGTGACTTTGCCTTCCCACCGGTACGTGCTGCTGATCGGCCCATGGACTTGCGCGCAGGCCGCCAGCCGGCCGGCTACCAGCGCGGCGCCGAGCTGCTCAGCGGCCTCGCGGGTCGGAAGAGTGGTGCTGACCCGGATGCAGTCCGGATTCAACGCGCGGCGACGCGGGCCGGCAGATTGGGCGTCTCTTCGGGACGCTTCCCGTCGGCGATCGGGGTGACCATGTCGCGCCAGCCGCTCTTGAACTTGACCGTGATCCGATACCCCAGCGAGTCGGCCTTGAGATTGACCACGTCGGGCAGGGTGCGGCCGAATGCCAGCGCCGAATCCATGGCGGCCGCCTGCGCCTCAGGCGAGCTGCCATTTTCCGCCTGGCCCAGCGCCCGTCCGATCGCAATCGCTTCGGCCTGCTCGGGTCCGTACATCGCGAACGAGTCGGGCGGAATCAGCCCATCCTGACTCGACAGGTGCGGATATTCGTGATAGTCGCGGCAGGCAGCCAGGCCGGCGGCCAGCGCCAGGATGAAAAGCGCACGCTTCATGACAGCATCCGGGTGAGAGGTCCGATTACCAGAGCCGCCGGAAGATAACCCATCGGGCGGATGGGACCACTCCCCCCGGGGAAGCGGGAAGCGGGTCGTGGGTCGTGGGTCGTGGGTCGTGGGACGTGGGACGTGGGGCGTGGGGCGTGGGGCGTGGGATATGGTTGGGGCAAGGTGGGTGGGATTGGCGGCGCGGGGGGGAAGAGGCAGATTGAAGACGTCATCTGCCAGGATTTCGATGCTCCGTCTCAATGCGCTGGCCCTCTGCGCGCTGGTGTTGTGGCCCGGCGGAAGCCTGCCGGCACAGACCGTTGCGCCCGCCGATACCGGCTGGGCCGCCACGTCCCGACCGATCCACTGGTGGGAGCCGGCCGCCGTCGCGGGTGGAGTCGGGCTCCTGATGCTGATCGACCGCCCGGTGGATCGCCTCGTTCAGGATAACCGGCAACCGGCGCTGGACGACGTCGCGAAGACGGTGCGCCATATCGGGCAGCCGGAGGTGTTCGCCACGCTGCCGCTGGGGCTGATCGCAGCCGGGCTCGCCGCCGGGAAACCGGAACTGGCCCGGACTGGCGGGCGGCTCGCGCTCTCGGTGCTGCTGGCGGGCGGTGCCGCCACAGGCGGCAAGTTGGTGCTCCAGCGAACTAGGCCCGACGTTCCGGGCGCGACGGTGTTCAGCTTCCACCGTGACCACGGCGGCCGGTCGATGCCGTCGGGCCATACCTCGGTAGCATTCGCGATGGCCACATC
>DASSTY010000061.1:0-2585 GCA_035707585.1 Gemmatimonadales bacterium | reverse complement strand
CTGAATCCATTGACGCGCGCCGTCCACCGGCAGTGCCGCGATATCGGCGATGGTGCGGCCGTGGATCCGGACCGACAGCGCAGCGGGGTTGAGCCGGGTGCCGTGGCAGTCGGGACAGGGCTGGGCCAGTTGATACTGGCGGAGGAAGACCCGGATGTACTGCTTGTAGCGCTTCTCTTCGAGACCTTTCAGAAACGGAAAGATGCCGACGTACCGACCCTTCCGGCCATGCAGCAGATCGTGCCGCTGCGAAGCGGTGAGCTTGCGCCATGGCGCGTCAGGGTTGGCGCCGATCTTCCGGGCAAAGTCGAGCAGGATACGGCGCCGGCCGTCATACCGTGGCTTGGTCCATGGATCGATTGCGCCGTCGGCGAGACTGAGGTTGCGGTCCGGAATGATCAGTGACTCATCGTATTCCAGAGTGGCGCCGAAGCCGTTGCAGGTGGGGCAGGCGCCGCGCGGATTGTTGAACGAAAAGAGCGCGGGGGTCACGACCGGCGCCGGTGTGTCGCACTGGCTGCAGGCGGGAAACCGGGTGAACCGAAGGCGGAGCGGTCCGTCGGGGCTTTCGCCCAGCACCACCGCGACGCCATCTCCTTCGGTGAACGCCGCGCCGATCGACTCGGCCAGCCGCCCGGCCAGGTCGGGGGATGCTGTGAGCCGATCGGCGACCACCAGCAGCTCGGCGGCGCGGGTGAAATCGACGCCGGCCGGGAGCTCGTCGAGGTGATAGGCAGCGCCGTCTGCCAGCAGGCGAACGAATCCGAGCGCCCGCAGATTTTCGACGATGGCGTCGTGGGTGTGCCGTGCGGCCTGCGGCACCGGGAAGGTGACCTGGAGGCGGCCGGCCATCCGGGCGAGCACTTCGTCGGCGGCGCTCTGCGGCGTATCGCGCTGGACCGGGGCGCCGCACGCACTGCAGAAGGCGCGGCCCACCCGGGCCCAAAGCAACCGGAGATAATCGTACACCTCGGTCGCCGTGCCCACCGTAGACCGGCTGGAGACAGTGGGGTTGCGCTGCTCGATCGCCACCGCCGGCGCCAACCCTTCCAGGCGGTCTACCTGCGGCTTGGGCATCCGGTCGAGGAACTGCTTGGCGTAGGTGGACAGCGACTCCACATAGCGCCGCTGGCCCTCGGCATAGATCGTGTCGAAGGCCAGCGAACTCTTGCCCGACCCGGACGGACCGGTGATGACGATCAGCGCCCGGTGGGGCAGGTCGACTGAGATTCCCTTGAGATTGTGCTGCCGGGCGTTCACCACCCGGATCACTGACTGGCTCACGCCGGAAGAATAGCCGGGTTCGGTCTGTCTTCGGTAGTCTACCGTCGCGCCGCTGTCCGGCCGTATCTTTGTCGCTTCCATGGCCAAAATCACCCCCAAGCTGGTCCTCCGCGGACTCGAGTTCTTCGTCCTCGCGTCCCTGGTGGGATTCGGCCTCACGTTGCTCTACAGCAACAACCTTCCCGCCTTCCTGCGCTCGATCCAGGGGATCCACTGGTGGTGGATTCTGGTGGGACTCGGGCTGGCATCGATGGACTGGATCGGCGGCGGCCTCCGGCTCTGGGTGGTAGCGCGCGAAATCACGCCCAAGCCGTCGCTCAAGGGGATGATCCTGGCCGGCGGGATGAGCGCCTGGGCCGCCTACCTGACGCCGCTCAATTCCGGCGCCGGGCCGATGATGATGTACACGATGCGGCGCTATGGAGTGCCGCTCCCCGTCGCGGTGACTTCGACGCTGATGACCTTCATCGCGACCGTGATCTTCTTCGCGGTGGCGGGCCCGCTCGCCATCATCTTCGGTGCCGGCCGGTCGCTGGGCGCGCACGGCGTCGCGCTGGGGCTTTCGCTCTACGATCTGTTTCTGGGGAGTCTCGGAATTTTTGCAGGACTCGGCGTGCTGCTGGTGATCGTGATCGTCTTCCCCCGGCTGATTCGTGACCTGATTCACCGGCTGGCCGCCTGGGTGAGCCGCCGCAGCCGCCGAGTTGCTGCCCGGCTCGAGGCGTTGCAGGCCGGAGTGGACCAGGCCCATCAGAGCATCAAGGTGTTCAACCGGCCCCGCGGCTGGCTGGCGCTGGGCTGGGCCATCCTGCTCTCCGGTCCGTCTCACGCCAATAAGCTGCTGGCCGGGTACGTGGCGCTTCGCGCGCTGGGGATCCACACCAACTTCGTGGATGTTCTGCTGCTCCAGACGCTGATCACCTTTCTGCTATACTTCGCACCGACTCCCGGCGCGTCGGGTGTCGCCGAGGTGCTGTCGGCCGCGGTGATGTCGGTGTATCTGCCGCGCAGCCTGACGCCGACCTACACGCTGATCTGGCGGATGATTCTGAGCTATTTCACCATCGCATTCGGGTTTCTGGTGTTCTCGAGCTGGGTGCGGCAGGGCCTCAAGGCCATCGACGAGAGTCCAATACCCGGATGATGCAGGAAGAAGAACCGCTTTCGGGCAGTTACGATCGATATACGCTGGGCCGGTTGGGTCGCTACCTGCGGCCTTACGTCGGCGTCACCGCGATCGCGGTGCTGCTGCTGCTGGCGGGTGCGGGGCTGGCGCTGATTGGTCCGGTGCTGACCAAGCG
>DASSTY010000060.1:0-2307 GCA_035707585.1 Gemmatimonadales bacterium | reverse complement strand
GCCGCTGGGGCTGCTGTTGTTGGCGCTCACCGGCGTGGGGCCGCTGATCGCCTGGCGGCGCTCGTCGCCCGCCAACCTGAAGCGGCAGTTTGTGGTGCCGGCGGCAGTCGGCGGGCTGGTGCTGATCGCCGCACTCGTCTCCGGAATGCGCGATCTCTACCCGGTCGTGGCGCTGGCGCTGGCCGGCTTCGTACTCGGGACGATCGGCCAGGAGTTCTACCGCGGCATTCGGGCTCGGCGCCGGATGCATGGCGAAGCGTATCCGATCGCGCTGGCGCATCTGGTCGGCCGCAATCGGCGCCGCTACGGCGGGTACGTGGTTCATCTGGGGATCATCATCTACTTCGTGGCGTTCACCGGGATGGCGTTCAAGCGCGAACGCGAAGCAACGCTCAAACCGGGCCAGTCGGTGCAGATGGAGAGCCCCTACGGCCACACCTACACGTTCACCCAGGTCGGGATTTCGCAGTTCCTCCGGAGCAACGCGTCGGTGTCGGCGGCAACGCTCCGGGTGGCGATCGACGGGAAGGATGCCGGGTTCATCACCTCGGAAAAGCGGCAGCACTTCAGCGAGGCAATTCCAGGGGATCCCAACACTCGGCAGAATACCTTCGAGCCGTCCACCGAAGTGGGAATCCGGAGCGGATTGAGGGAAGATCTGTACGTCGTTTTTGCCGGTTCGGTGAACGGCACCGAGGAAGCTGTCTACCGGATCAACATCAATCCGCTGGTCTGGTGGGTCTGGGCCGGCGGGTTCGTCCTGCTATTTGGCGGGCTCATCACCATGTGGCCGGGAGGCGGCCCGGTGGTGAAGAGTCCGCGGCGGAGTGGAGCGCAGGCGGGGTACGAAGTTTCGCTGCGGTCGGCTCCGGAGGAGGTGCTTCAGTGACCAGTCGCAGGGAGTTCCTGCAGAAGAGTGCCGCTGTGCTAGCAGCTCCGGCTGCGCTCAGCGCCTTGGCCGCCGGCCGAGTGTTCGGGCAGAATCCGGCCGCCGATTCGGTGCAGGCGCCGTACGCCGGCAGCGGCGACGTGGGGCGGTTGGGAGACCCCACTGTGGTGGGCCGCAACATGATGCCGACTACTGCGGCCGATAACAACGAGGCGATCAAGGCGATCGAGCTCAAGCTGGCCTGCCGCTGCGGCTGCACGCTGGATGTCTTCACCTGCCGCACCACCGATTTCTCCTGCACCTACTCGCCGGCGATGCACCGCGAGGTCGTTGCACTGTATCAGAAGGGCAACTCGGCGCAGCAGATTCTCGATGCCTTCGTGGCGCAGTACGGCGAAAAGGTGCTGATGGCGCCACCGGCGGAGGGGTTCAACCTGGCGGGATATCTGGTACCGGGCGCGGTGATCGCCGTATTCGGGGGATTTCTGGTGTGGCTGATCGGCCGGCGGCAGCAGGTGGCAATGGCGGCGGCAGGCCCGGCCACCGGCCTGGATGCTGGAGCAGGCGCCGGTCCGTCCACTAACGCGCCCGCACGTCAACCGAGCGACATCGGCGCCGATCCATCTGCGTTGGCGGCGTCGGACGACGAGCTGGCTCGGCTCCAGCGCGCACTGGACGAAGTGGAAGACTGATGTACTGGGAAGCGGCTGCGGCGGGTCTCGTGGGGCTCGCCATTCTCTGGTTCATTCTGTATCCGCTGCTCTCCGCCGAGCCGCCCAAGCCGCCGGCGTGGGAACCGCCCGAGCTGCTGGAGACCCCGCGCGGTGTAGCGCTCGCGGCGCTCAAGGAGATCGAGTTCGACCGGGAGACCGGGAAGTTGTCGGACGAAGATTATGAGACGCTCAAGGCGCGCTACACCGCCGAAGCGCTGGAGGCGCTCAGGGCGGAAGAGAGCGCCGCGGGCGCGGCCGGTGCCGGCGCGCCGGCCGCATCGATCGGAAGCGACGTCGAGGCGATGATCGCGGCGCGCACCAGGGTGATTCGCGCCGGCGAATCGGGGAAGGTGCCCGGCGGCGCTCCCGCTGCGGCGGCGATCGCATGCCCCACCTGCGGCCCCCGTCCCGAACTCGATGCCGTGTACTGTTCCGCCTGCGGCCGGCGGCTGGCCACCGGCTCCTGCCACGGCTGCGGCGCAGCGCTGGTGCCGGATGGGCGGTTTTGCGAGGCCTGCGGGACGCCGGTGGCGGCGTAGGGGCGAGGCATGCCTCGCCCCTACGGTTCCCCGTTTCCCCGTTTCCCGTTTCCCGTTTCCCGCTTCCCGTTTCCCGCCCCTACATCCCCACCCTCACCCCCACCGCCACCGACCGACGCCACATCCGGCGCCGGACGAATTCCTCGGGCAAATCTTCCGCGCGAAA
>DASSTY010000059.1:0-4427 GCA_035707585.1 Gemmatimonadales bacterium | reverse complement strand
GGATCCACCGCCCACGCAGGCGATCACCGCGTCGGGCAACCGTTGCGCCTGTTCCAGGATCTGGCGCCTCGCTTCGCGGCCAATCACCCGATGGAATTCACGCACCATCGTGGGAAAGGGATGCGGCCCGGCGGCGGTGCCGAGCACGTAATGGGTGGTGTGATAGCTGGCAGACCAGTCGCGGAGCGCTTCATTGATGGCGTCCTTGAGCGTGGCGCTGCCGCTGGTTACCGGGACGACTTCGGCGCCCATCAGCCGCATGCGAAACACATTGGGCGCCTGCCGCTCGACGTCCTTCGCGCCCATGTAAATCCGGGTTTCGAAGCCGAACAGCGCACCCGCCAACGCGGTGGCCACGCCGTGCTGGCCGGCGCCGGTTTCGGCGATGATCCGCCGCTTCCCCATTCGCCGTGTCAGCAGCGCCTGGCCCAGCACCTGGTTGGTCTTGTGCGCCCCGCCGTGCAGCAGGTCTTCCCGCTTGAGATAGATCTCCGCGGGTGTATCGGCGGTGAGATTGCGGCAGCGGTAGAGCGGCGTCTCGCGCCCGGCGTAGTCACGGAGCAGGGTGGCGAGCTCGCGCTGAAAGTCACTGTCGCTCTGCGCCGCCGTAAACTCCGCGTCGAGCTGCTCCAGCGCGGGAGCCAGGAGTTCGGGCACGTACATCCCACCGAATTCGCCGAAGACGCCGCGGGCCGGCGTAAACGCAGTGGTCATGCGGCGCCTCGCAATCCGGCAAACAACGCATCGAGCCGCATAGGATCCTTTCGACCCGGCGACGACTCCACGCCGGAACAGACATCGAGCGCACCGCAGCCCAGCTGGTGCGCCGCACCGATGTTGTGAGGGTCGAGGCCGCCTGCCAGGACGATCCGATCGAGCGCCGGATAGCCTTTCAGTCGCGACCAGTCGAACCGCGTGCCGGTGCCGCCCCGCCGCCCGGGCAAGGTGGAATCGAGCAGCAGCCGATCGGCGCCGAACTGATCGGGCAGCGGAATCGATCCGTTCACCCGAACCGCCTTCCAGATTTCGGTCCCGCCCGGCAGCCGCCTCCGGAGGTCGGCGACATACGAGGGCGTCTCGTCGCCGTGCAGTTGCACCGCGGCAAGACCGATCCGGACGGCGAGTTCCGCCACGCGCTCCTGGGTTTCGTTTACGAACACGCCAACCAGCGGCAGGGGACCTTCCGCAACCGCGTGGGCAGTGACTTCGTCAACTTGCCGCGGCGAGGGAGACAGGATCACTCCTCCAAGTGCGGCCCCGGCACCGTATGCGGCATCGGCATCGGCCGGCGAGGTGAGCCCGCAGATCTTGACCTTGCCGAACGCGACTTCACGGGCGGCCAGATCGGGCCGTGGCTGGCGCATCAGCCGGCTGCCCACCAGAAAAGCATCCACCAATCCGGCGGCGGCATCTATGTCGCTGCGGCTCCTGATTCCCGACTCGCAGACGATCACGCGATCGCGTGGAATCATCGGTGCCAGCCGCAGGGTGGTGGAGCGATCCACCGCCAGGGTATCGAGGTTCCGGTTGTTGATCCCGATGATGGGAGCTTCCAGTTTCAGCGCACGACGGAGCTCCGTCTCATCATGTACTTCGGTGAGCACGTCCATGCCGAGCGATTCGGCGTGCGCCGCGCAGAGGAGGTAGTCGGCGTCGTTGATCAGCGCCAGAATCAGCAGAATCGCGTCGGCGCCGTGCATCCGGGCTTCGAACACCTGGTAGGGGTCGACGATGAAATCCTTGCAGAGCACCGGAGCGGTGGTGGCCCTCCGCACCTCTGCCAGGTGCGTCAGACTCCCACGAAACCACGGTTCGTCGGTCAGCACCGAGATTGCGTCGGCAATGTCGCTGTAGCCGCGCGCCAATTGGGCGGGGTCGTAGTGAGTGCGGAGCAATCCCTCGGAAGGCGAGGACTGCTTGCATTCGAAGATGAATCGAAGCCCCGGCCGGCGAAGCGCCGCTCCGAACCGTCGGGTGGTTGGCTCGACGCTGCGCTGGAGCTCCGTCAGCGGGAGCCGTGCCCGGCGTTGAGCAACCTCCTGATGCTTGCGGGCCTGCAGTTCCGCCAGGTGATTCACGAATCGCTCCGGCTCAGACGAGCGAACCGCTCCAGCCGATCGAGTGCCCGGCCACTGTTCAGCACTTCCCGGGCGCGGGCATATCCGTCGGCCGGTGATTCCGCGATGCCGCCCAGCAGCAGAAGCGCCGCCGCGTTGACCGCCACAACAGCCGAATGCGCTTCATCGCCCTTCCCGGCCAGCAGCGCGCGGGTGGCGCGTTCGTTCTCTTCGGGACCGCCGCCGGCAATCGCCGAGAGCGGCAGCCGCTCGACGCCGAAGTTGCCGGGAGTGAACCGCCGCTGGCGCACCTCTCCGTCTGCCAGCTCGGCGGCCAGCGTCTCGCCGTGCACTGCGATTTCATCCAGCCCCAGCCCGTTCACCACCAGCGCGCGCTCGCACCCCAGCATCGCCAGGGTTTCGGCAACCACCATGCAGAGCGACGGATCGTACACACCGACCAGCATGATTGGTGGACGGGCCGGATTCACCAGTGGGCCGAGCAGGTTGAACACAGTGCGAGTCGCGAGCTGGCGCCGCACCGGCATCGCGTGGCGAATGCCCCGGTGATAATGCGGCGCAAAGAGGAAGGTGACCCCCGTTTCGTCGAGGCAGCGGCGGGCAACCTCGGCCGGCATGTCGAGCCGCACGCCGAACCGCTCGAGCAGGTCCGCCGCGCCACAACGGCTCGACACCGCCCGGTTTCCGTGCTTGGCCACCGGCAGGCCAGCCTCCGCCGCCACGAAGGTGACCGCGGTAGAGATGTTGATGGTGCCGGCGCCATCGCCCCCCGTGCCCACGATGTCGGCAAAGCGATAGTCAGGCCGGGGAAATGGCTCGGCACCTTCGCGCAGGGCGGCAACTGCGCCGGCGATTTCCGCGGGGGTTTCGCCCCGCAGCTTGAGCGCCACGAGCAGTGCGGTAAGCTCGACTTCCGGCAGATCACCTCGAATGACCGCATCGAACACGGTGCGGGTATCGGAGGCAGCGAGCGGCTCTCCGGCCAGGAGCTTGGTGACGGTGGAGTGCATCAGACGACCTCGGGTTGAAGGGCGCGCCGGGACAGCCGCAGTACGTTGCCGAGCAGCTGCGCACCGTGCGCGGTGAGAACTGATTCGGGATGGAACTGAACGCCCCAGGCAGGTGCGTCGCGGTGGGCTATCGCCATGGGAATGGCGCCGCAGGAGGCGATCTCGATGAGATCCGCCGGCACGCTGAGCGCCGCGAGCGAGTGATACCGGCCCGCCTCGAACTCCGCCGGGATGCCGTTGAAGATCGGATGGCCATTGTGCCGAACCCGCGACGCCCGCCCATGGACGACGGTGCCGGCCGGCCCCACCACGCCGCCGAGCGCGGTGACCATAGCCTGATGTCCGAGGCAAACACCGAAGATCGGGATCTGCCCCAGTGCCGCGCGGATCAATGGAACAGCGCAACCGGCGTCTTCGGGTGTGCCCGGCCCCGGCGAGATCACCAGCAGCGATGAATGGCGCACGGCGGCCAGTGCCAGCACCGTCTCAACCGAAGCATCATTGCGGATCACGTCCACCGCTGCGCCCAGCACGGTGAAGGCGTCCACCAGGTTGAAGGTGAACGAGTCGTGGTTGTCGAGCAGGAGCACGTGCTGATCAGTCATGGTGATCGGCTCCGCTGTCGAGGATGGCGCGGAGCACCGCTTCGGCTTTGCGCCGGGTCTCGTCGGCCTCGCGCTCGGGCACCGAGTCGGCCACTACCCCGGCACCTGCGCGCACCTGAGCCGTGCCCAGGCGAACCGTTGCGGCGCGAATCACAATCGCTGTATCGAGCGTGCCGTCGCCGGTGAGCGTCCCGATCGCGCCGCCATAGCACCCACGGTGCCCGGATTCGACGTCGCGGAGCAGCTCCATGGCGCGAAGCTTCGGCGCGCCGGTAAGCGTTCCCATGTTGAGGCACGCCTGATAGGCATGGAGCGCGTCTAGGCCGTCTGCCAGCACGCCCGCTACCTTCGAGACCAGGTGCATCACGTGGGCGTAGCGAACTACCCGCAGCAGCTCCGTCACGCGCCGGGTGCCGGGCCGGCTCACTCGCGCCACATCGTTGCGCGCCAGATCCACCAGCATCAGATGCTCGGCCTGTTCCTTGGGATCCAGACGGAGCGCCGCCTCGATTCGCGCATCCAGTTCCGGATCTGGCTCGGCATGAGCGGTAAACCCGCGCGGGCGGGTGCCGGCGATCGGCGAGAGTTCAACGGTGCCGGAAGGTCCATCCACCTTCACCGCCGATTCCGGCGAGGCGCCGAAGAGGGTGAAATCGCCGGTGTTCAGATAGAACAGGTAGGGTGCCGCTTCCCGAGCCCGCAGCGTCGTGTAGGCCGCCAGCGGATCGGCGCAC
>DASSTY010000058.1:0-2116 GCA_035707585.1 Gemmatimonadales bacterium | reverse complement strand
CGCACCGGGTGATTCGTCGGCGCGGGTGAGTTCGGCCGAGTGTGCGGAGTCCGGCAGCAGCCACCTGCCTTCGATGGGAACCGAAGTCGGGTTGTAGCACCGCAGGATCACTCCCTGGCCATCTTCCGCCGGCTTGACCGCGCTCATCACCAACCCTTCACCCTGCAATTCAAATCCCGATCGCGGAAGTTCAGCGCTGGTGGTCTCGCGATACCAGACAGCGCGAATCGGCAGGAAGACATCCTCCCACTCACGAATCATCGCGGCGTGGTTCTCCAGCAACGCCCGGTCAGCCGGCAGCAGGGCAAACTGCAGTCGATCGGGCCCCTGAACCTGCGCGTCAGGCGTCGGAGTATACCAGCCGGCATGACCGGGGCGCGTGGGGAGATCGCCTCGGGAAAGCTGGCCCACCGAGCGAAGCACCGTCATCAGCAGGTCACCCCGCGCGGCCCACTCGTATTCGAAGAACCCCGGCGCCAGGAGGGCTGCACCGGCCTGCTGGTTGGCCGCGCCGGCGTAGCGATGAGCCGGTGCGGTGGGCAGCATCGCCTCGGTGGGAACCGAGTGGCGAGAGTCGGCGGCCGGGCGATTGACGCCGCCCATCTGCGTCCCTGCGATGGCCGGCTCGCCGCGGATCCCCAGTGGCAGCCGAAGCCGCAGCCGATGATCGGTCGCGCGATTATCGAGGGACAAAGTGCACCGGACAACCGGGCTGCCGCTGCGCAGTTCGAGACCCAGAGTAAAGTCGACGCTGCCGGTGGGAAGCTCCAGGCCACCCCGCAGCTCGAGTGAACCGACCAGCGGCCCCGCAGCGCCAACCGATACCGCCACCGGCCTAGCCACCGTCGCGATCCGTCCATCAGTCGCGGGCGTGTAGGTGTCGCCGCGGTCGCCTTCGCTCTCCAGCACGAGCAATCCCTTCCACTGCTGGTGCCGCGCGAAATCGCTCAGTGTGATCGTGCCGTCTTCCGCCACCGCGATGCTCACCAGACTGTTCCGGGTACTGGCACCGGCGACGACGACGTCGCCCTGAGCGGCGACGAAGTCGCCCGGGTCGAGGCGAGCGAAGCCAAGTCCGGAAACCGCGGGGGACTGGAAAGCGATCTGCACCAGCTCCACCTCATCCAGGTCGGGATAATGATGCGGCGCGTCTCGCCGCTCCAGACCGGTGCCCCGCCCCAGCACCTGGATCGGAACTGACTCGCCGCCGAAAGTGAGACCGGGTTCGCCCAGACCGGCGCCGGTTTGCGGCGTGCGCCCGCCGGGCGGTCCGATCAGCACATCGCGCTTGAAACCGCTGAGCTGGGCGACGACGACGCCGCTCCGCCGCCGCGCTGCCGGGTTCCAGAGGATCAGCGCCGGCCCGGCGGTCCGCCCCTCCCGCACCGCATCGGGATCATGCCCAATCAGTTCCTCCGCGGCGGCCCGGGCTGCTTCCCGCCCGATCGCTTCCGCCTCATCCCACCGATGATCGGCCGCGCGCGCCACCGGATCGGCACAGCAGCCGCCCAGCGTGTCATGAAAATGAGCCCGCACGAGCATGCGCCACGCGGCAGCCAGCAAGGGACGCCGATCGGTTCCGCACGTCCACTGCGCCAGCGCCGCCAGCGGCTCGGCGCTCCGTTCCAGCAGGAGTTCTATCAGCGCGTTGCGCCTCTTCTGGTGCGCACGGGTTCCGTGGACTCCCTGCAGCGACCAGGTATACGATCCCGACCAGCGCTGTTCGCCGGCGATTTCCGGAATGGCGATGCGATCCGCTTGTAGTTCTTCCCCGGCTGCAGCGAGAAACTCATCGAGCCGTGAAATCCTGACTTCGGCAGCTGGTTCGAGCGCCGCTATTGCCTGTGCCAGTGCCGGGAGTGCCGGGTGCGCAGCGTGGTGATCGGCCCCCACGAAGATCGCGATGTGACTGGTAGCGGCGTTGCGGGTTACCGCCGAGCGAACGGCCGGCCACTGTTGCGCGAGCGTTTCGGGATCGGCAGAAAGCGCGGCGCCGATCTCATAGCCGCTGGGCGGCAGATGATACACCAGCAGCGCACGCCCGTCGGGTCCGACCCAGCGAAAGAGATCGCTCCCCAGATCGGTTACTCCCCGCCAGAGCGCGCCGTACTGCATC
>DASSTY010000057.1:0-3703 GCA_035707585.1 Gemmatimonadales bacterium | reverse complement strand
GAAACGCCCTGCTCTTCGGAGCAGGGCGTTTTGCGTTCTGCCACGTTGCCTCGGGTCACTGGCGGCGGGTCGGTCTCGGAGTCGGCTAGTGGACTCCGCCGTCACCCAGTTACGATCGGAGCGCGAAGGCGTGCCGATGGCGGCCGGTCCTGGTCCGCCGCCAGCTCAGCGATGCTGATCCGCGAAGTATGCAGCCGCCAAACCGCCGATCGAGGTCCCCATCAACCCTGAGCAGTCTGTCAAAGCAGCCCGGACTTCGCATGTCTTGGAATTGGGGATTCCGGTGCTCGCGGCATACTTGCTGGCGCAACATGAGGTGACTCAGTCAACTCGCTTAGACGCTAGGCAGTGCGCCACCCCATACATCTCCACTGAATCTCAGGCGGTAGCCCACACCCCCTGATCCCCCTCCCGGAACTGTCGGCGGTACAGCCGGGCGTAGAGCCCGCCCGCCGCCAGCAGTTCCTGGTGGGTGCCCTGTTCCACGATCCGCCCCTGCGCCAGCACGATCAGGCGATCGGCCCGGCGCACGGTGCTGAGCCGGTGGGCGATGATCAGCGTGGTCCGCCCCACCAGCAGCCGGCTCAGCGCATCTTCGATCAGCGCCTCGCTCTCGGTATCGAGACTGCTGGTGGCTTCGTCCAGCACCAGCACCGACGGATTCTTGAGCACCGCCCGCGCAATCGCCAGCCGCTGCCGCTGCCCGCCCGACAGCTTGATGCCGCGTTCGCCTACCAGCGTGTCGTAACCCTGCGGCAGCTGCGAGACGAATTCGTGAGCGTGGGCCGCGCGAGCCGCCGCTTCGATCTCCTCCTGGGAGGCGCCGGGCCGAGCGTAGGCGATGTTCTCCGCCACCGTGCCGGCAAAGAGCGCCGGCTCCTGCGGCACCAGTCCCACCGCATTGCGCAGATCGGCCAGCCGCAGTTCCCGAATGTCGGTGCCGTCGAGCCGGATCGCTCCGCGATCCACATCCCAGAAGCGCAGCAGCAGCGAAGCGACGGTGGTCTTGCCGGCGCCGGACGGCCCGACCAATGCTACGACTTCTCCCGGTGCCATTCGCAGCGTGAAGTCGGCCAGCGCCCAGTTATCCCCCTCGCCGGCCGCCCGGTAATCGAACCCGACGTTCTCGTACCAGACTTCGCCCTGGATCGGCGCCGACAACGCGCGCGGCGCGGCCGGGTCGGCAATCGGCGTGGTCATCTCGAGGATCTCGAACACCCGCTCGGTGGCTCCCACCGCCTCCTGATAGCTCCCGAAGAAATTGCCCAGCGCGCCGATCGCCGCGGCGATGGTGGCGGTATAGAAAAGGAAGGACACCAGCGTACCGGCGGTCAACTTGCCCGAGAGTACCAGCAACCCGCCCTGCCACAGCACCACCACGATTCCGCCGAATGCCGCGAAGGTCAGCACTCCAAAGAACACACCGCGGATCTGCGCTCGCCGAAGCGCGGCCCGCACCGCCTCTTCGATTCTGCTGCCGTAGCGCCGCCGCTCCTCCGGCTCCTGCGCAAAACTCTGGACGGTGCGGATCTGGCTGAACGCCTCCTCCGCCAGTGCGGTGGCTTCGGCGACCCGATCCTGCACGCCGACGGTGGTGCGCCGGAGCCGTCTCCCAAAAAAGAATGCGGCAGCCACCACCAGCGGAACCACACCGATAGCGGTGACCAGGAGCCGCGGCTGGAGATACACCAGCATCGCGACGCCGCCGGCCAGCCCGAGGATCTGCCGGGCGAATTCGGCGAGCTGGTGACTCACCACGCCCTGCACCAGCCCGACGTCGGTGCTGAGCCGGCTGGTCAGCTCGCCGGTGCGCCGCTCGGCAAAAAATCCGGGCGGCATTTCCAGCAGCCGGCTGAAGAGGTTGAGCCGAAGCCCGGCGACGGCCCGCTCTCCCACTACAGCGAGGAGATAGGCCTGGAAATAGTTGAGGACGGCCTGAATCGCGAAGAGGCCGAGAAGACCGAGGGCGATGCGGTCGAGGAGGGTGCGGCTGGCGTGCACGAACGCGGCGTCGAGCAGCCGGCCGACAATGAGTGGAAACGCCAGCCCGATCGCCGCACTGCCGAGCAGCGCCAGGGTGGCGATGACAAGCTGCACGCGGTGGGGGCGAACCAGCGGCCAGAGACGGGCCAGTCGGCTGGGCGGCGGGATCCGGCGCCGCGTGCCCGGCTCAGTGCTGCGCGTGGTCGTCTTCCGCAAGAGCCGCGGCGGCTGCCGGCGCGAGCGCCGTGGCGGGTTCACGCCGGAGGATCAGCATCGAGGCGCGTTCCCGATGACCGAACGGGACGGCCCGATCCACTCCCATGGCGACGAACAGCAGCGCCAGGTAGATCAGCGAATACTTGTACATCTTCCATGCGAGCGGCAGCACGCTTTTGGTCTGGAGCAGCCGAATGCAGTACCAGAGGAGCCGAGCCCCCAGCAGCGCTGCGATGACCGCGTAGACCAGACCCATCGCGCCGAACGCGGTGGGCAGCAGTGTGAGCGGCAGCAGAAGCAGGGTGTAGATCAGCATCTCGACTTTGGTCCGCTGCTCGCCGCGCACCACCGGCATCATCGGCACGCCGGCCCGAGCGTACTCGGCGCGTTTGATCAGCGCCAGCGCCCAGAAGTGCGGCGGGGTCCAATAGAAGATGATGGCAAAGAGATAGATGGCGGCCAGATCGATTCGCCCGGTCATCGCCGCCCACCCGACCAGCGGCGGAAAGGCGCCGGCCGCGCCGCCGATCACGATATTCTGCGTGCTGGTCCGCTTGAGCCACATCGTGTAGATCAGCACATAAAAGAGCAGCCCGGAGAGCGCCAGCCAGGCGCTGAGCGGGTTGACGTAGCGCCAGAAGATGGCGAACGCCACCGCGCCCAGCGCAATTCCGAAGGCGAGCCCCACTGGGGCCGACACGCGCCCCGCCGGAATCGGGCGGAGCTTGGTTCGGCCCATCCGGGTATCGATGTCCCGATCCCACCACATGTTGATCGCGTTGGCACCGCCCGCCATCAGGTAGCCGCCTACCGTCACCCACATGATGAGCGACAGCGAGGGGAGCCCGGCCGGGGTGATGAACATCGGCGCGATGGTGGTAACCAGCAGCAGGGAGATGATCCGCGGCTTGGTGAGGGTAACCAGGTCGCGCGCCAGCGATGGCTTGTGCACGCCGGCCGGAGCGGTGGGCTCCGCGGCAGCTTCGGCTGGCTCGGCTTCGGCCGGTTCGGGACTGCCGTCGCCGGCCCGGCTCGACCGGAACTCCAGGATGACCAGCGACACCCAGACGGCGGTGCCGACCAGCAGATGGAGCACCCGGAGCGCCGGAGGCAGCAGATTCAGTATCATCGCCGCCGCCACGCCAATCTGAACTGCCGTGAGTCCCAGAACCCACCACGCCGCCGTTCGTACCCGGGCCCATCCCTCGGTTTCTCCGCGGCGGGAAATCCGCGTCACCAGGACGATGGTGAATCCGAGGAACAGGAACGCCAGCATCCGGTGGGTCCAGTGGAGCCCGGCGAGGTGGTTGGCCGGCGGCAGGAGCTGGCCGTTGCAGAGCGGGAAGCCGAGGCAGAGGAGACCGGCGTTGAAATTGGCGGTCTGGGCGCCGAAGAGGATGACGAGAAAGCCGAGCCCGGCGGTGAGATGCACCAGCGGTCGCGCGGCGTGCCGGGGAGGCGTACGCTGCTGATCGGCCGGTTCGCCGGCCCGGAGCGCCGTCAC
>DASSTY010000056.1:0-8693 GCA_035707585.1 Gemmatimonadales bacterium | reverse complement strand
CGTACGAAAGAAGAACGCCAGGACCCAGGCCTCGCTCTGGGGCCGGCGTTCGGCGGCCAACGAAACCAGCCAGTGCTGGTCGCGGTAGTCCAGTTCTCTCCAGGCCATCGCCGCAACTCCTTCCAATATGCAGGGATGGCCCAATATGGGACCCGGCTTGCGACCGGGTCAAGAGTTCAGCGGCGCACCAATTCCCGGAATCGCTTCATGAACTCGAGCGTCAGCGGCCCGGTCTTTCCTGATCCGATCGGGCGCCCGTCCAGTTCGCGGATTCCAACCAGCTCGCTGGCGGTTCCGGTAAAGAACGCTTCGTCGGCGGTGTAGACGTCGTACCGATTGAGCGGAACCTCCTGGACCGGATGGCCCATTTCGGCCGCCAGCTCCATCACGGCGTCGCGCGTCACGCCCTTGAGAATCCCGGCCCAGACCGGCGGAGTCTTGACGATGCCGTCGCGCACGACGAAGAGATTCTGCCCCGAACCCTCCGCTACCATGCCGGCGCTGTCCATCATCAGCACGTCGTCCACCCCGGCGTTGCTGGCTTCGAGCTTGGCCATGACATGTGCCAGGTAGTTGAGCGACTTGACCCGCGGCGAGAGCGCTTCCTTGTGGGGGATCGGCGTGCCGGCGGTCATCAGCCGCAGGCCGCGCTCGTAGACTTCGGCCGGCCAGACTCTGATTGAGTCGATGATGACGATCACCGTCGGCATGGGGCACTTGCGCGGGTCGATGCCCAGGTCGCCGACCCCGCGGGTTACCACCGGACGGAGATAGGCCTCCTGAAGACCGGAGCGGCGGACGCCCTCTTCCACCACGGCGGCGAATTCTGCCTTGCTAAGCGGAATGGTGAGCGCAATGGCGCGCGCTGAGTCGTACAGCCGGTCGAGATGTTCGGAGAGGCGGAAGATTTTGCCGCCATAGACCCGGATCCCCTCGAACACACCGTCGCCGTAGAGGAGGCCGTGGTCGAAAACCGACACCTTTGCCGTTTCCCGGTCGTGCCACTCGCCATCCAGCCAGATCGTCGTCACCGCTGCTCCAGGTTGAGGTCGATTGCATGCCGAACTGCGGCTGGCCGAATCTGTACCGCGGCAGCCGCGATCACAAGTCGGCCCGACTTGACCCGCCCAGCGAACCCTCTATTCTCAATTCACGACCCACGACCCACCACCCACGACCCCCAACTGCGAGGCCTGCCGTGTCGCTCCCCCAGATCATCCTGACCATCTTCCTGCTGCTGCTGATTGCGTGGGTATGGTGGTACGCGGGGACCTTCCAGTAGGCCAAAACTGCACCACCCGGGAACGGCTCCGTAACCGTCCCGGGTGGGCAGCGACTTCTGAACCACATTCTTGAACACCGGGGTGCAGCCGGTATTCAGCAGGGGGGACGCCCGGGCCGGGCAGAGCCACACAGCGGCCATGGGGGCGGTGGGACTCGAACCCACGACCTAGCGGTTAAAAGCCGCTTGCTCTACCAGTTGAGCTACACCCCCGGTGGCCCAAACGTCGCACCCGAGGGCCCTCTACACAAGCCCGCCTACTGTCCCGATTGCCCGTTCTGCATCTGCTCGATTGCCTGCTGCACGGCGGCGCGGGTATCGGCATGCTTGATCGATCCCTGAAGTTGCTGCAACCGCGGCAGCGCCACTTTGTCGGGCATTCCCTGCTGGAACGCCTGCAGCACCCACTGCCTCACGTACTCACGATCATCATCCAGATGGGCGCTCAGCAGATCGAGTGCCTGGCTGCTTCCCCGCCCCGCCATCGCGGCCAGCAGGTACGACGGCAGCTCCTGGTCTCCGATGACACCTTCGACCAGCGGAACCAGCGTGGTATCACGGCTCTGCGCGATAGCGCTGAGCGCAGCGTTCTGGATCGCGTCGCGGTACGACGGGGTCTTGAGTCCGGTCCGCACCAGCTCGGCTCGCTGAGCCGGATCGAGCCGAGCCAGTGACAGCAGCGCCGCGGCGCGCACGTTGTAGCTCGAGTCGTGTTCCCAGGTGGTCCGCGCCAGGCGGGCGGCATCATCGCCACCGAGCCGGCCGAGTGTGCCGGCCGCCGACGCGCGAACGGCGGCGGAGGTGTCCTTGAGCGCGGCTTCAATCGCCGGCAGCGCCTCCGATGCCGGGAAGGCCGCCAGCGCTTCGGCGGCGGCGGAACGGGTCAGGTAGTAGTCGGAATGCTGCGCGGCATCGGCCAGCGCGGCAGCGGCTGCGGCATCCTGCGGACGGGTCTCCAGCTCTTCAATTGCCCACTGGCGATTCCAGAGGTCGTCTTCCCGCCTGAGCATCTCTGCCAGCCAGGCCGTGGGCTGGTCGAACTTGAGTGTCTTCAGAATGGCGTCGTCATCATCGAACACCACCATGGTCGGCGCGCCCGGCAGGCTGTCGATGAAGAACGTCTGGTCGGCCGAGTGCAGCGAGTCGTGCGCCACCACATCACCGTGCGCGGTGCCGACCCGAACGGTGAGCGGCATGTGGAACACCGCCGGCGTGGTATACCGGAGCCCGGTGCTGTCGGCGGTGGCGGTGTCGCGCTGGGTCTGCTGCACATGCAGCGCGAGCCGGTGCGCGGTGGAGTCGTAGCTGGCGCTTACGGTGAACTCGGGATAGCCGGCCTGATAGAACCACTCATCCCAGAACCAGTCGAGGTTCTGGCCGGTGGCGTCCAGCACCGCCTGGCGGAAGTCGTCGGTGACGGCGTTATCGAACTTGTGGACCGTGAGATACCGATTGACCGATGCCCAGAACCGCTGGGGGCCGAGATACTTTCGCAGCATCTCCAGCACCAGGGCGCCCTTGGGATAGATGTTGTTGGAGCCGTTCGACGCCAGCGGCATCCGGCGGCGCGCGTCGATCTGCATGAACTGCCGGTACTCGTCGAGGTAGTAATCCTGAGCCACGTGCGGCCCCAGTTTGGTGCCCCAGTACTGGCCCGGCATGAACTCGGCGAATCCCTCGTTGAGCCACATGTTGGCCCAGTTCTCGGTGGTGACGTAGTCGCCGAACCACTGGTGGGCCAGCTCGTGCGGAATCAGAATCCACTGATACCACGGACGGTCCTGATACGCGTTGGCATCGGGGAGCCAGTCGACCAGCGTGGTTGCGCTGACGTTCTCCATGCCGCCGAAGAAATCGGCCACGGTGGTCTGTCCGTACTTGGCCCAGGGATACGCGACACCGGTGAGTTTCGAATAGGTGTCGATCATGTCGGGCGTGACATGAAACAGGCGCCAGGCCAGGGTGCTGTCGCTGTGATAGACGTAGTAGTCGACCGGCTTGCCCTTCCAGGTGTCGTGGATCTTCGCGAGCGGTGCCACGATCAGAGATACCAGATACGTGGCCGACGGTTCGTCCTGGTGCCAATCCATGGTGCGGGTGCCGTCGGGGTTGCGCTTGTCGCTCCGCAGCAGCCCGTTCGACACGGCGGTGAACTGGCGCGGCACGGTGGCGACGACTTCCCAGGTCATCTTGTCGTTGGGAAAATCGTAGGTCGGGAACCAGTAGTGATTGTTGTGATCTTCGCCCTGGCTCCAGATCTGCTGGGGCCGGTGGGGCCGTCCTTCCGGCTGGATCCAGGTGAGCCCCTTCCCGTTGTCGATCCGGGCGTGGTAGTCCACCACGAATCGCACGGTATCGTGGAACGCCGCCGGGCGCGCCAGCCGCACCACCAGCGTATCGCCATGGCGATGGTAGGTCAGCGCGGCGCCGCGTGCGCCGTTCGCGCCAACGGCGCGAATGCTCTTCACATCGAGCAGCGCCCCCGCATCCAGAATCAGGGAATCGAGTCCGGAACGGAGCGACCGCACGGTCGAGGTCACCCGGCCGTCGAAGCTGGTGGAATCCCAGTTGAAGTGGTTCAGCTCGATCCGCTGATGCACCAGATCGTAGTCATGCGACCGGGTGTACTGATCGTTGGCGATCCGCTCCGCGTTGGATTGCGCGGCCAGCGGCGCGGCGATGACGGCCAATGCGAGAAGAGCGGCGGTAAGGCGCAAGGTGGGGCTCCTGTGGTAGACGGACGGACGGACGGACAGACGGACAGTTGACGGGAAGACGGGAAGACGGGAAGACGGGATGACGGGAGGGGCGTCGGGTAGATCCCTCGACTCGCTACGCTCGCTCGGGATGACGCCCGTCCGTCTGCCCGCCTGTCCGTCTGTCCGTCTGTCCGTCTGTCCGTCCTCTATTCAAACCTACTCTCACGGCGTCCCGAAACTAAACCCAAGCTGGGCTACGGGCGCGAAGGTGGCGCGGTGGTGGCGGGTGGGCCCGAGGCGCTGAAGCGCCGCCTGATGTTCCGGAGTGCCGTAACCGGCATTGGTGGCCCATCCGTAGCCGGGATGGCGCTGGGCCAGCCGGCGCATCAGTTCGTCGCGCACGGTCTTGGCCACCACGCCGGCTGCTGCCACGCTCTGGCAGAGGGCGTCGCCATCTACCAGCGCGTCGTGCGGAAGACCGATTTCGGGCAGGGGAAGGCCGTCCAGCAGCAGACAAAGTGAGTCGGGAAGCCGATCGGACGAGACCGTTACCCGCGAGCAGTCGACCAGCGACCCGCGGCGGATCGCGTCGGCCAGCAGGCGGCGAACGGCCCGGCGCATTGCCCGGGCGGTCGCCACGCGAATGTTGCAGCGGTCGATTTCCCGCGCCGACGCCGCGCCGAGCCCCAGTGCCAGCGCCCGTGCGCGAACCCGCTGGGCCAGCCGCTCCCGCTTGGCGGCGGGCAGCACCTTGCTGTCGCGGAGACCGCGGAGCGCCCGCGTGCCCGCCGGAAAAACCACGGCCGCGGCCACCACTGGACCAGCCAGGGGACCGCGGCCAACTTCGTCGACGCCGATCAACAGACGGCCGTCGGCCCACACCGCCGCTTCACGAGCGAACGTGGGGACCGGCGGCATGGGATCAGCCCTCGCGCTTCTCCCGAATCCGGGCGGCCTTGCCGCTCAGCGCGCGCAGATAATAGAGCTTGGCCCGGCGCACCCGGCCGCGGCGCAGCACTTCGACCGAAGCGAAGACCGGGCTGTGCATCGGGAAGATCCGCTCGACCCCAACACCGGCCGACATCTTCCGGACGGTAAAGTTCTCGCTGATCCCGCCGCCCCGCCGGGCGATGCAGAGGCCTTCGAACGCCTGGAGACGCTCCTTGTCGCCCTCTCGCACCCGCACCATCACTCGAACGGTGTCGCCCGGCTCGAAGGCCGGGATGTCCGAGCGCAGGTTCTCCTGGGTTACGTCCGCCAACCGCTGCATTGTTGAATCCTCCGCGCCGCCTGGGCGCTGCTGAACGCCTGCGCGTCCGATGTTTCTGCCCCTCAGGGCGAGTGAGTCTCGTGATGCCGAGCCCAGAGATCGGGTCGCCGCTCTCGGGTAAGCTGCTCGGCTTGCTGCTGCCGCCACGCCGCGATCTCGGCGTGATTGCCCGACCGCAGAACGGCGGGCACTTCGAGGCCGCGATACTCCGGCGGCCGGGTGTAGCTCGGCGGACTCAGGAGTCCGTCGTAATGCGAGTCGCTGCTGGCCGACTCGTGGTCTCCCAACGCGCCGGGGAGAAGCCGCACCACCGCGTCGATGACGCAGATGGCGGCCGGCTCTCCGCCCGAGAGCACGAAGTCGCCGATCGAGAGCTCCTCGGCCCCAAGCCCCTCGGCGACGCGCTGGTCTACGTCCTTGTAGTGGCCGCAGAGGAGGATCAGCCGATCCGCCAGCGACAGCCGCACCGCATCGTCGTGGGTGAAGAGCCGCCCGCGCGCGGAGAGCAGAATGACCCGCCCCGTAATGGGGCCGAGCGACTCCACCGCCTCGTGGAACGGCTCCGGCTTGAGCACCATCCCCGCGCCGCCCCCGTAGGGGTAATCGTCCACCGTCTGATGGCGATCGTGGGCAAAGTCGCGGAGTTGCACCAGCCGGTACTGCACCAGCCCTGCCGCCGCGGCCCGGGCCGGAATGCTGGCCTCGAGGAACGGCGCAATCACCTCGGGGAACAGCGTCACCACATCGATCGTGAGCGGCTCAGTCATCGAGCAGCCCTGGCGGCGGCGCGATCGTAAGCCGCCGCGCATCGCGGTCTACCGCAACAACAAACTCTTTCTTGTACGGCAGCAGGAACTCGCGTTTCGGCCCCTGCACTTCGATCATGAGCCCGGCCGGCAATTCGTAGGCACCGCTCACGACGCCGAGTGGCTGCCCCGATGAATCGGCCACGGCGAAGCCCTCCAGTTCGTGGAGGTAGACTTCATCGCCGCTGGGCGGCTGAAGCTGGCTGGCCGGGACGCCCAGGAAAAGCCCCCGCCATGGTTCCAGCGCCTCGCGGCTGTCTGCGCCGGCGAACTTGACCAGCCACTCCCGATGATACTGCCTGGTACGTTCGATCCGAAGTGGTTCGCTGACCGGCTGCGCTTCGAGATCGACCACTCGGACCGTCCGGCCCACTGCGAGCACGGCAGCGGGATCGTCGGTGAGCGGGAAAACCGCAATTTCGCCCTTCAGGCCATGCGGCCGGCGGAGCCGCCCCACTACCAGATGGGGCTCCGCCTCCGGCATCAGGCGCTGGTGGGCTGCACCACTCCGGCGGCCCGCAAAAGCGCCCCGACCGTGTCCGACGGCACCGCTCCGCTGGCCAGCCAGTGGCGCGCCTTTTCGATATCCACCGACACCTTGTCGGCGGCCGACTCGGCCTTCGGATTATAGGTGCCGAGCACTTCGATGAAACGGCCGTCGCGAGGGGATTCCCGCTCGGTGACCACAATACGGTAGAGCGGCACCTTCTTGCGGCCGACACGACGGAGACGAATGCGAGTTGCCATCTGTTCTTCCTGGGCTGTGCGAGTTAGCCGGGGAATCCACCGCGGCCAAACGGCAGCCGCATTCCTCCGGTCTTCCCCGCGATCTTCATGAACTTCTGCATCTGCTTGAACTGCGTCAGCAACTGATTGACTTCCTGCACCGAGCGCCCCGAACCCTTGGCGATCCGCAGCCGACGGGATCCGTTGATCAGATCGGGGTTGCTCCGTTCCCGCGCCGTCATGGAGAGCACGATCGCTTCGACGTGCTTGAGCTTTTTGTCGTCCACGTTGGCGGCCTGGAGCATGGCGGGATTCATTCCCGGCAGCATGCCCAGCACATTCTTGAGCGGACCCAGCTTCTGCATCTGGCGCATGGCGCCGAGAAAATCCTGCAGGTCGAGTCCTTTCTTCGACTTGACCTTGCGGGCCAACCGCTCGGCTTCTTTTTCATCGACCGTGGCCTGGGCCTTTTCGACCAGGGAGAGGATATCACCCTGGTTGAGAATCCGGCCCGCCAGCCGGTCGGGATAAAACGGCTCCAGCGCGTCGACCCGCTCGCCCACACCGATGAACTTGATCGGCGCGTGGGTGACGCCGTAAATCGAAAGCGCCGCGCCGCCCCGGGCATCGCCGTCCATCTTGGTCAGCACCACGCCGGTGATGCCGAGGGTGTCGTGGAACCCCTGGGCGATCCGGACCGCGTCCTGACCGGTCATGCCGTCGGCCACCAGCAGAATTTCCTGCGGCGACACCGCCGACTTGAGCCGTTCCAGCTCCGCCATCATTTCATCGTCGATCTGGAGCCGGCCGGCGGTGTCGACGATGACCGTGCGAGCGCGCTCGCGACCGGCCGCCTCGATGCCGCGCCGCACCAGGCCTACCACATCGGTGCTGCCGGGCTCGGTGTAGACTCCGGCGCCCACCTGCTGCGCCAGCGTCGCGAGCTGATCGGCGGCGGCCGGGCGATAGACGTCGGCCGCGATCAGAAACGGCGCCTTCTGTTCCTGCTTGAGCCGCCGCGCCAGCTTGCCGGCCGTGGTCGTCTTGCCGGAGCCCTGGAGCCCCACCATCAGGATGACCGTGGGCGGCACCGACGCAAACGTGAGCGGCGCCTGCCGCTCGCCCAGCATCGCAACCAGTTCGTCGTAGACGATCTTGACCAGTTGCTGCCCCGGGCGAACCGCCTGGAGCACCTTCTGGCCGACCGCTTTTTCCTGGACGCGCTCGAGGAACTGACGAGTCAGATCGAAGCTGACATCGGCCTCCAGCAGGATCCGCCGGATCTCCCGAAGCCCTTCGCGCACCGCATCTTCGGTCAGTACGCCGCGGCCGGTAAGGCGCTGCAGCGTGGCGGTCAGTTTGCTGGACAGCTCGTCGAACATAAGCCCGGGATAATAGCCAGGTTGCGGGGGTGGAGCAAGGCGGAGGCGGCGAAGCCGCCTGGTCGGATCGCGGGCTGCGCCCTGCGCTGGTCGGAGCCGATGCCGGGGCATCGGCTGGACGGAACGACAGACCGTCCGTCCGACCAGCCGGCCCCGCAGGGCCGGATCCGACCATGCAGCCGCCGCAGGCGCTGCATCCGTCCAGCCGCCCGCAGGGCGGCTCCGACCTATATTTCCCGCCCATGGATCCCCAAATCCTGATCTCCGGCGCAGTCACGATCGGCGTCGGCGCCATTTCCGGCGGCATCACCAACGCCGTCGCCATCTGGATGCTGTTCCATCCCTACGAGGCCAGAGGGCTGGGCCGCTTCAAGATTCAGGGCGCCATGCCGAAGAACAAGGCTCGGCTGGCGCGGAGCATCGGCAAGACGGTGGGAGAACGGCTGCTCACGCCGGAAGATCTGGCGCAGCGGCTGAGCGCGCCGTCGGTGAGACAGGCGTTCGACGAAGCGGTCGGTGCCCTGTTGG
>DASSTY010000055.1:0-4390 GCA_035707585.1 Gemmatimonadales bacterium | reverse complement strand
CGGCGGCTCCGCCTCCCCTTGCTCCTCCCCCCATCCCCGGCTTATCTTCCCTTGCTTCAATGGATTGACGACACGACCAGAGGAAACCAGACAGGATGACTTTCGACAAGCAGGCCGTGGTCTCGAAGCACCAGGCCCACCCGGGCGATACCGGGTCCACCAGGGTGCAGATCGCGCTGCTCACCGAGCGGATCAACTCGCTGACCGAGCACTTCCGGACTCATCAGAAGGACCACCACAGCCGCCGCGGGCTGCTGAAGATGGTGGGCACCCGGCGCCGGTTGCTGACTTACCTGAGAAACACCGATCTGCCCGGCTACCGGGCCTTGATCGACGAACTCGGTTTGCGGCACTAGCCGGGCAAGTGGAGCCAGGGCGTCCTGACATTGGGTCGGGACGCCCTGTCTGCATTGCGGGCCGCGGCCGCCGGCCGAGGCATCCTGGACAGAGACATCAAACGTAAAGGTTGTTAACCGTGCAACGGATCGAAACTGAATTCGCGGGCCGCCCACTCGTTCTCGAAACCGGGCGCCTGGCGAAGCAGGCCGCCGGCTCGGTGATGGTGCGCTACGGCGATACGATGCTGATCGTAGCGGTCACCGTCTCCCCCAACGTCTCCTCGCTGCCATTCTTCCCCCTCACCGTCGAGTACCGCGAGAAGAGCTACGCCGCCGGCAAGATCCCGGGCGGATTCCGCAAGCGCGAGGGACGCCCCTCCGACAAGGAAATCCTGGCCAGCCGCCTGATCGACCGGTCGATTCGGCCGCTCTTTCCAGAAGGCTTCAAGAACGAAGTCCAGGTCTTCGTCACGGTGGTCTCCGCCGACCAGGAAAACGATGCCGACGTGCTCGGCATTCTCGGCGCGGCAACGGCGCTCTCGCTCTCCACGGTGCCCTGGGAAGGGCCGCTCGCCGCGGTCCGGGTGGGCCGGGTGGAAGGCAACTGGATCCTCAACCCCACCTTCCAGCAGCTGGAATTCTCCAGTCTCGATCTGGTGGTGAGCGGTTCGCAGGATTCCATCGTGATGGTCGAAGGCGGCGCGCTGGAGCTTTCCGAGGCCGAAATGCTCGAGGCGCTCCAGGTGGCCCAGTCGGGCATCCGTGAACTGCTCCGCACCGAGCAGCAGCTGTTCGATCAGCTCACCATCACCAAGCTGGAATGGACCCGCCCCGAAACCGACGCCGATCTCACCGCCAAGGTGCGGAAGATGGCCGAAAAGGACATCGCATCCGCCATCAATGCCAAGGACAAGGCGGGCCGGGCGGCCGGGGTGCGCGAAGTTCGCGAGCGCGTCATGCAGGCGCTCAGCGAAGAATACCCCGACAGCGGCAAGCAGATCGCGGCGGAACTGGAAGACATCGAGTACCGGGTCATGCGCAATCAGGTGCTCACCAAGCATGAGCGGGTGGACGGCCGCGATCTCGACACCGTTCGCCCCATCACCGTCGAGACCGACATTCTCCCGCGGGTCCACGGCTCGGCGCTCTTTACCCGCGGCGAAACCCAGGCGCTGGTGTCGGTCACCCTCGGCACCCAGGAAGACGAGCAGCGGATCGATTCGATCGACGTGGCCGGCGAGACCACCAAGTCGTTCATGCTGCACTACAACTTCCCGCCCTTCGCCACCGGCGAAGTCAAGATGGTGCGGGGCACCAGCCGCCGAGAAATCGGTCACGGCGCCCTGGCAGAGCGCGCCCTCCAGCCGCTGCTGCCCCGCTATGAGGATTTCCCGTACACTCTGCGCGTCGTCTCCGAAATTCTCGAATCCAACGGTTCGTCGTCGATGGCGACGGTGTGCGGTGGCTCGCTGGCGCTGATGAACGCCGGCGTGCCGATGCGGGCGCCCTGTGCCGGCGTGGCGATGGGCCTCATCAAGGAGGGCGACAAGGTCGCCATCCTCACCGACATCCTCGGCTCGGAAGACCACCTGGGCGACATGGACTTCAAGGTGGCCGGCACCGAGCACGGCATCACCTCGATTCAGATGGACATCAAGATCGCCGGGCTCGATATCGAGCTGCTGCGCGAGGCGCTGGCCCGGGCCCGCGCCGGACGGCTCCATATCCTCGGGATCATGAACAAGTCGCTGCCCACCCCGCGCGAGCATCTCTCCGAGTACGCGCCCCGGATCTTCACCATCCAGATCAAGCCCGAGAAGATCGGCGATGTCATCGGTCCCAAGGGCAAGACGGTGCGCGGCATCCAGGATGCCACCGGTGCCAAGATCAGCATCGAAGACACCGGGCTCATCACCATCGCGGCGGTGGGCGGCGAGGCGGGCGAGAAGGCCCGCGCCATGATCGCGGCCATTACCACCGAACCCGAAGTGGGCAAGATCTACGAAGGCCCGGTCAAGAGCACGACCCCGTTCGGCGCCTTCGTCGAAATCCTCCCGGGCGTCGAGGGCCTGCTCCACATCAGCGAACTGCAGCACGGCCGCACGGAAAAGACCGAGGACGTGGTCAAGAAGGGCGACGTGGTCCAGGTCAAACTCCTCGAAGTCGACGACCGCGGCCGGATGAAGCTGTCCCGCAAGGCCCTCCTGCCCAAGGAGTAGGCCGGGCGTGGAAACGGTCCCCCTCGACGAGGGGCTGCTCCGCACGACGACCTCCAGCGGACTGGCGATCCTCTCCGAACGGCTGCCGAGCATTCGCTCGGCTGCCGTCGGAGTCTGGGTTCGCAGCGCCAGTGCTCACGAAGCGCCCGCTGAGCTCGGTATTTCGCATCTCCTCGAACACATGGTTTTCAAGGGCACCGAGCGGCGCTCCGCCCGGGAGCTGGCGCTCGCCCTGGAAGAGCGGGGCGGGTCGCTCGATGCCTACACCGGGCGCGACGTGACCAGCTTCCAGGCCCATGTGCTCGATGCCGACCTCCCGCTCGCGGTCGAAGTCCTCACCGATCTGGTGCGCCGGCCGCTCCTGCGCGAGGCCGATCTGGTGCCCGAGCGCGGCGTCATCCTGGAAGAAATCGCCGGGGTGGAGGACACCCCCGACGACCTGGTGTTCGATCTCCACGCCCAGACGCTCTGGCCCGGCCTCCCCTACGGCCACCCGATCCTCGGCACGCCCGACACGGTCGCATCGATCGGGGCCGACGATCTCCGCGCCCGCCATACCGCGCGCTACTGCCGGGGCGACTGCGTCATCGCCGCAGCGGGCAACGTGCATCACGATCAGCTCCTCACCGTGCTGGAGCGGGAGGGATGGCTCGACCCCGAACCGGCGCCGGCCGCGCGTACCCCGGTGCCGGGGACCGGGGCATTGCGCGGCGGACTCCGGCGGGAAACCCGGGACAGCGCCCAGGCGCATTTGGTGCTCGGTACCGATACATTTCCGCTGCGCGATCCCCGGCGGTTCGCGCTGGCCATTCTCACCAATGTGTTCGGCGGCGGGATGTCGAGCCGGCTCTTCCAGCGGATTCGTGAAGAGCTGGGACTGGCCTACGCAGTGTATGCCTACAAGCATTTTTTCCAGACGTCGGGGCAACTCGGCGTCTACGTCGGCACTCAGCCCGCCACCGCTGACCGCGCGCTCGAGGCGATTCGCGCCGAGTTCGGGCGGCTGGCCGCTGACGGGCTCACCCCGGCCGAACTGCTCGGCGGCAAGCAGCAGCTCAAGGGGCAGATCATGCTCGGCCTGGAGAGCCCGGGCAGTCGGATGAGCCGGCTCGCCGGCTTCGAGCTCCACGGCGATCGCTATCGCTCGGTGGACGAGGTGCTGGCCGACATCGACGCTGTCACCGCCGAGGAGATCGGCGCAGTGGCAGCTGAGTTCTTCGCTCCCGAGCGGCAGACGGTGACGTGGCTCGGGCCCGCAACGTGAAACAATCAACCTCAGGAAATTCGATGATCATCGGCGTCCCGAAGGAGATCAAGACCAACGAGAACCGCGTCGCACTGGTACCCGCCGGCGCGGAAGCACTGACCGGGGCGGGCCATACTGTTTACGTCGAGACCGGCGCCGGCATGGGCAGCGGCTTTGCCGACGATGCATATACCGCGGTCGGCGCCAAAATTCTGCCGACGGCCGAGGACGTCTGGCAGAAGGCCGAGATGATCATGAAGGTGAAGGAGCCGATCGCGGTGGAGTATCCGCGGATGCGGAAGGGTCAGCTCATCTACACCTACTTCCACTTCGCCGCGTCGGAAGAACTCACCAACGCGGTGATCAAGTCGGGCGCGGTGGCGCTGGCCTATGAAACGGTGGAGCTGCCGAGCGGCGAACTGCCGCTGCTCACGCCGATGTCCGAAGTGGCCGGCCGGATGGCGGTGCAGGAAGGCGCCAAGTATCTCGAGAAGGTGTTCGGCGGCAGCGGCCTGCTCCTGGGCGGCGTGCCCGGCGTGCTCCCCGGCGAGGTGGTGATCATCGGCGGTGGTGTGGTCGGCATCAAC